>JAPKCG010000164.1 GCA_028823055.1 Sphingomonas bacterium | reverse complement strand
AGGCCGCGCTTGCGTGCACGGCGGACCGCCTGATGAATCGGGCCGAAGGTCGAGCCCCAGCCGACGATCGCGAGCTTGCCCGACGTTTCGCCGAGTTCGACCACCTGATCGGGAACGACGATATTATCGACCTTCGCCTTGCGGACGTCGGTCATCTCCTGATGGTTTTCCGGGCTGTAGTCGATGTTGCCGGTGCCCTGCTTCTTTTCGATCCCGCCGATACGGTGAAGCAGGCCAGGCGTGCCGGGCTTCGCCCAGGGGCGTGCGAGCTTATCGTCACGCGCATAGGGTAGGAAGCCGCCCTCGGGCACATCCTCGCAATAGCTAATAGGGAAAGGCGCGTAGGTGCTGATATCAGGCACTTTCCACGGCTCTGCGGCATTGGCGATATAGCCATCGGTCAACAGCATGACGGGGGTCATATACTGGGTCGCGATCCGAACCGCCTCGATCGCGCAATCGAAGCAATCGGCGGCGGAGCGCGCGGCGATCACGGGCATCGGCGCGTCGCCATTCCGGCCATAAACCGCCTGATAGAGATCGGACTGTTCAGTCTTCGTGGGAAGTCCGGTCGACGGGCCGCCGCGCTGGGAATTGACGATGACGAGCGGTAGTTCGGTCATGATCGCAAGGCCCATAGCCTCGCCCTTGAGCGCGATGCCCGGTCCCGACGACGAGGTGACGCCGAGCTGTCCCGCATAGCTTGCGCCGATGGCGGACGCGATGGCGGCGATTTCGTCCTCCGCCTGGAAGGTCGTGACGCCGAATTCCTTCAACCGCGCGAGCGAATGGAGGATCGCGGAAGCGGGCGTGATCGGATAGCCGCCGAAGAACATCGGGATATTGGCGAGCTGCGCGCCCGCGACGAGGCCGAGGCTGATCGAATCGGCCCCGGTGACGGTGCGCCACAGCCCCTCTTCCGCGGGTGCGACCGCAACGTGATGCTGCTTCATCGGCCCGGCGAGTTCCGCGGTCTCACCATAAGCGTGGCCGGCATTCAGCGCCGCGATATTGGCTTCGGCGAGCGTCGGTGCCTTGGCGAATTTCTTGGTCAGCCAGTCGACGATCGGCTGGCGATCACGATCGAACATCCATAGCGCGAGGCCGAGCGTCCACATATTCTTGCAGCGCAGCGCTTCCTTGTTGCCGAGCCCGAAAGGCTTGACCGCATCGAGCGTCAGCTGGCTGATATTGAAACTCATCAACTGCCATTTGGCCAGGCTGCCGTCGGTCAGCGGGTTGGCGTCATATTTCGCCTTTGCAAGGTTGCGATCGCCAAATTCACCTTCGTCGGCGATGATCAGGCCACCGACCTTCAGCGCCTCGACATTCGTCTTGAGCGCGGCGGGGTTCATCGCGACGAGGACGTCGGGCGCATCGCCCGCCGTCTCGATCGCGGTCGAGCCGAAGTTGATCTGAAACGCCGACACGCCGAACAGCGTGCCCTGAGGCGCGCGGATTTCGGCAGGGAAATCGGGAAAGGTCGCCAAATCGTTACCCGCCAACGCGGTCGAGAGCGTGAACTGCCCCCCCGTCAGCTGCATCCCATCACCCGAATCGCCCGCAAAACGGACGACGATCGATTCGGCGGGGGGATTGGCAGATGCTTCGTCGGGCGTCACTTCATGGGCGGCAGTCGCCATAACTGGTTCCTCAGGCACTCTTCGTGTTGACGCGCTCTCTATGGGGCAGGCGCTGATCGACCAAGGTAGAATTGATATGCCCCCGGCGCAAACTGGCTTTCACGCTCCACGCGCGATCTCTTGAACCGCGGCCCCCAGCGTCAGGATCGCGCCGACGTGACGATGCGCGATTTCGAGCGCATCGTCGCCATAGCCGCCGCCGACCGTACTGGCGAACGGGATGCAGCGTGACGTCATGAGGCGCGCGACAAGCTGCTCACGACGGGTCAGGCCGTCGAGCGTCAGCGCGAGCCGGCCAAGCCGGTCGTCGGCATAGGGGTCGACACCCGCCTGATAGAGAACGAGCTCGGGCTTCAGCGTGTCGAGCATCGGCGTCAACGTCGCCTCCAGCGTCGCCAGATAGACGTCGTCCCCCACTCCGTCCGCGAGCGGCACGTCGAGCGTCGATCGTGCCTTGCGGGCCGGAAAATTCTTTTCGGCATGAATAGAATAGGTGGCGATGTTCGTGCGCCCCGCGAGCAGGCTGGCGGTGCCGTCACCCTGATGGACATCGCAATCGACGATCAGGATGTTGGGCACGATGCCTTCCTCGATCAGACGGTTCGCGGCGATGGCGAGGTCGTTAAAGATGCAATAGCCCGCGCCGGTATCGTGAAGAGCGTGATGGCTGCCGCCTGCGGTATTCGCGGCGAAACCATGCTCGAGTGCAAGCTGCGCCGCGAGCCAGGTGCCGCCGGGCACGGCCGCCGCGCGGCGCGCCACTTCCGGCGTGATCGGAAAGCCGATCCGGCGCGTCTTTTCGCGGGGCACGCACGCTGCGAGGACCGAGGCAACATAGTCGGCGTCGTGAGTCGCCTCCAGCCATGCGAGCGGCATGGCGTCGGGTTCGTGCCAGACGATCCGGTCACCCTGCGCGACGAGCAGGTCGCGGATCAGGCCGTTCTTGTTCCAGCGATAGGTGGACCGCGCGGGTGCGGGCGTTACATAATAGGGATGATGGACGACATGGATCACGCCGCATAGGTAGGGTGCAACCCTGCCAACCGAAAGCGCCGCACCACGTCGCCGGACCATATCGCCGTACCATATCGAGGAGAGTTTCGCATGACCGACACGATCGACGACAAACCCTATGTGCGCCCCGACGTTGCCGGGTTCCTCGGTTTTCTGAACAACGTCCCCGGCCCGAAAATGCATGAGCTGCCCCCCCCCGCCGCGCGGCAGGCCTATCTGGCGATGAAAGATATTGCGGATCAGCCGGTGGGAGAGCTGGCGGTCAACAAGGATCTCGTGATTCCCGGCCCCGCTGGGGACATTCCGGCGCGGCTGTTCGATGCCAAGGCCAGCCGCGAACCGGGACCGGCGGTGGTGTTCTTCCACGGCGGCGGGTTCGTCATCGGCGACATCGAGAGCCATTCGCCCTTCTGCGCGGAAATGGCGCGCGTGCTAGACCTGCCCGTGATTTCGGTCGATTACCGGCTGGCCCCCGAACATCGCTGGCCCGCCGCACCCGATGATTGCGAAGCGGCGGCGCGCTGGGTCGCGACGAGCCCCGAGGCGCTCGATCGCAGCATCACCAGCCTGATCCTGTGCGGCGACAGCGCGGGGGGCACGCTGACGATCGTCGCGGCGATGGACCTGCGCGACAAGCCCGCCGCGGTTCCGGTGATCGTTCAGGCACCGATCTATCCCGCCGCCGACACGTCCAAAATCTATCCTTCCTACGAACAGTTCGCCGAAGGTTTCCTGCTGACGCGTGCCTCGATGGACTGGTTCAACGATTCCTATCAGGCAGACGTTGCGCATATGCGCGGGTCGCCGATGGCGGGCGGGCTCGCGGGGCTGCCCCCGGCGGTGATCGTAACCGCAAGCCTCGACCCGATTCGGGATCAGGGGCGCGCCTATGCCGCCGCGTTGATCGCGCAGGGCATTGCGGTGACGTTCCGCGAGGCGACAGGCAACATCCACGGCTTTATCAGCCTGCCTAAGGCGGTGCCGTCGAGCGCGGGGGACATTGCGGGCTATCTCGCCGCCCTCAAGACGATGATCGCTGAGGCCGAGGGGCAGCGCGTCATGGCGCAAGCCGCGCGCTGATGACTGGCATAAGCGATCTGCCCTATCGCCCCTGTGCGGGGATCATGCTCGTCAATGCGGCGGGAAAGATCTTCGTCGGGCAGCGGATCGATACGACCCTGGAGGCGTGGCAGATGCCCCAGGGCGGGATCGATCCAGGCGAAGACGCGTATGCCGCCGCGATTCGCGAATTGGGTGAGGAAACCGGGATCGCCCCCGAACACATCGCGCTGATCGCCGAAGCACCGGAAGAGCTATATTATGATCTGCCCGCCGATATGGTCGGCAAGGTGTGGAAGGGCAAATGGCGCGGCCAGCGACAGCGCTGGTTCCTGTTCCGCTTCACCGGCACCGATGCGGATATCGACATCGCGACCGAGCATGAGGAATTTCGTGCCTGGCGGTGGAGCGATCCCGCCGACCTGCCGCAGATGATAGTGCCGTTTAAACGCGACCTGTACGAACGCGTGCTCGCCGCATTTGCGCCTCACCTCGGCGCGGAAGTCGCTGCACGTCTTCCCTCCGGGAGTCCTGCGGATTAGGACGAGCGGATGATTGCGTTCGTCGTTGCCGCCGCCCTTGCCCTCAACACCCCGCCCGTCGCGTCACCCGACGACAGCGACGTCCCGATTCCCGCGGCGATCAAGGCGATGCTGGATGCCGCGTTCGATTCAGGCAATGAGGGCGAGGTTTCGACGATCGTCAAATATGCCCGCCGCGCCGACCCGGCGAGCGGCGATGCGGTGCTGACGCTGGCGAACAAATGGCGCGCGGACCGCGCCGCCGCGCGCAACGAAACGATCCGTCAGGCTGGGGTGTTCGATTTGTGGTCGGGACGGGCCGAACTGGGGGGCTGGCGAACGTCGGGTAATTCGGACACGCTGGGGCTCAGCGCGATACTCGATGCGACGCGCGAGGGCCTGAATTGGCGACATAAATTTCGCGCGCAGGCGGATTACATCGAAAATCAGGGGACGACGACGCGCGAGCATTACCTCGCCAGCTACGAACCGAATTACAAGATCGACGACCGCCTCTATATTTACGGATCGAGTTTGTACGAAGCCGATCGGTTTCTCGGCTATGAAAATCGCGTATCGGTGTCTGCCGGCGCGGGGTACAGCGTCATCAAGTCGCGCGCGGTGACGCTCGATATCGAACTCGGTCCCGCCTTTCGTTACATCAGCTTCACCAACGGCACGTCGCAAAACTCGCCGGCGGGGCGCGGTACGGTGGATTTCCGGTGGAAGCTGCTCCCGGGTCTCACTGTATCGCAAACCGGATCGGCCTACGCCCAGCGATATAATTCAACGGTCAGCGGTACGACCGCGATCGATGCGAAGCTGATCGGGCCGCTGTCCGCCAAGCTCTCCTATTACGTCCAATATGAGAGCGAGCCCCCGGTGGGATCGGTGTCGACCGACACCACGACACGGGCCGCATTGGTCTATGCGTTCTAGGCTGCGGTGGCCGCGCGAGCCGATCTCGGCTACCAGCCCCGCATGAACGCACTTTCCTCTCAAGAAGCCGCTGCGATCGGGACCATCGACCAGTCCGCGATGCTGACGCAGGTCGAACGCTGGGCCGCGATCAACAGCGGAACGCGCAATCTGGACGGCGTCGCGCGGATGGCGGACGAACTGGCCGACGCCTTTGCGACGCTGCCCGGCAAGATCGCGATGGTCGATGCCGATCCCGTCGAGAGTGTCGGCTCAGACGGCGGCGTGTCGGTGCTGATGCATGGTCGCCATCTCCATCTGACGGTGCGGCCCGACGCGCCGGTCCAGATGTTGCTGACGGGGCATATGGATACCGTCTATCCGGTCGACCATGCGTTCCAGACGCTGACGCATCGTGACGATGGGACGATCAACGGGCCGGGCACCGCGGACATGAAGGGCGGGCTCGCGACGATGCTGGCGGCATTGCGCGCGGTCGAGACGACGCCGCTGGCGGCGCGGCTGGGCTATGAGGTCGTCATCAATTCGGATGAGGAAACCGGGAGTTTCTCGTCGGCCGGCCTGTTGGCGCGGGCGGCGCGGGGCAAGGTCGCGGCGCTGACATATGAGCCCGCGCTTGCCGACGGGACGCTGGCGGGCGCGCGTGGCGGCACTGGGAACTTCTCGATCGTCGTGCGGGGGCGCAGTGCCCATGCGGGACGTAATCCCGACGATGGCCGCAACGCGATCCTTGCGGCCGCCGACATCGCGCTGCGGCTGGCCGAGGCACGCGGGCCGCGGCTGTCGGTCAATCCGGCGCGGATCGAGGGCGGCGGACCGAACAACGTCGTTCCCGATCTCGCGATCCTGCGCGTTAATTTCCGCCCCGCGACGCTCGACGAGATCGAACGGGCCAAGGCGCATATCGATGCGGCGGTCGCAATGGTCGCGGCCAAGCACGACGTCGCGGTCGAGGTGCATGGCGGCTTCAATCGTCCGCCCAAGCCGATCGATGCGGGCGCGGCGGCACTGTTCGCGGCGGTGAAGAAAGCGGGCGGCGACCTGGGGGTCGACATCGCGTGGCGCGATACCGGCGGGGTATGCGACGGCAACAACATCGCGGCGGCGGGCGTGCCCGTCGTCGACACGATGGGGGTGCGCGGCGGGGCGATCCATTCCCCCGATGAATTCATGATCGTCGACAGCCTGGCCGAACGCGCGGCGCTGTCGACGCTAACCATAATGCGCATCGTGCAAGGGGGATTAGCATGACCTTCGTGATCCGGGCGGCGCGGATGAGCGACCTGCCCTATCTTTACGAGATGGCGAAGCTGACCGGGGGTGGCTTCACCAATCTGCCACCCGATCGCACGTCGCTGATCGCAAAGCTCCAACGAAGCGAGGCGGCGTTTGCGCGCGATGCCGATAGCGTCGAGGACGAAACCTTCGTTCTGGTCTTGGAAAATACCAAGACCGGCGATGTTCGGGGTACGTGCCAGCTATTTACCGAAGTAGGCCAAAACCACCCCTTTTACAGCTATCGCATCGGCACGCTGACGCAACATAGCCGTGAGCTCGACCGCATTTTCCGCGCCGAAATGCTGGGGTTGACGACCGATCTTGAGGGATCGTGCGAAGTCGGCGGGCTATTCCTGCATCCCGGCGAGCGCGCGGGCGGGCTCGGCCTGTTGCTCGCGCGGAGCCGGTATCTGTTCATCAAGGCGCATCG
>JAPKCG010000163.1 GCA_028823055.1 Sphingomonas bacterium | reverse complement strand
ATGCCTCCGACCAGCGAATCGAACGGGCTTTCCGATTTATATTGTCGTCCGATGCGGTCGTAGGCCGTAGCGAGCACCTCATCCATCCGTGCCCGATAGGGGGCGTCCGTGGCGGCGACTGCCGCCTGGGTTTCCGCGTCTGCGGGGAAGCGGTCATTCCAGAGCTCGATCACGTCCCCGTCCACCGCCTTCAGCTTGCGGTCGCTACCGATCGTCAGCGTCAGACGTCCAAGCATCGCGGCATCGGAAAGTGCTTGCACGATCCACGTGCTTCCGACTTTTTCGGGCGGTGCGATCCGGTCGTGCGAATGACCGCCAACAATGAGATCAACCCCCGGTACCTCCCGCGCGAGTTTGCGATCGACCGTCGTGCCCTGATGCGACAGCAACACCACGATGTCGGCCTGCCGCCTTAATTCGGGCAGCAGCCGCCGCGTGGTCTCGATGCCGCTGGTGAAGGTGAGTTTCTCGGAATTCTTCTTGGATCCGGTTTCGCCGGTGTTGTGATAGCTGAGCGCCAGCACCGCTACACGGGCACCGCCCAGCGTGAAGATTTGCCATGGTTTACCAAAGACTGGCTGGCCGTTTTCGAGAGTGTTTGCCCCCCGCATCGGGAATTTGGCGATCGCCTGGAGCTCGCGGGTGCGATCGAGGCCGTAGTCGAAATCATGATTGCCGAGCGCCATGAACTGGTAGCCAAGGCCGTTCATCAGACGGATCATCGCCTCGCCACGGGTGGCATTGCCGACAAGATCGTCACTAAATGTGTCGCCTGCATCGAGCAGCAGGACATTTTCCGCGCCACGCTCGGTACGCGTCTGCTTCACGACGCCCGCGAGGGTGGCAAAGCCGCCGATCCGGCCTGCTCGGGAAAACTCGGAGGGCGAACGGCCGGGATCACCGGTCTGTGAGGTAGCGTCACCCGGCGCCACATCGAACGGTGCGTGACGACCATGCATGTCGTTCGTATGGAGGATCGTCACGCGCCGATCAGCCGCTTCCGCTGCTCCGGTACTTACGATTGCCGCCAAAAGTCCGGCAAGCCAGTTACGCATCTCGTTCCTCTCCCGTCTTGACGAAACGAACCCTAGCCGCCTTAAGGCAGTCTTAAACCGCTCAGTCCGGGATGAGTGCCCATCCCTGCAACTGCAGTGTCGCCAGCGTCGTCAACGCGGCAACATCCACCCGGACGTCCTTGACGACCTCGTCTTCGGTAAAGCCCTGGCCCTGCAGGGCTTGGTCGCACACGGCAACGGTAACGCCCGCAGCCTTCAGTTGTGCGATCAGTGCCAGGTTCGGATTGGATTTGCCGCCGGTCTTCTTGGCATAGGCTGTATCCTGCACGATGGATGGCGTCGCTGGGCCATGGACGATGGCGACAATGTCGCCGGCGGAAGGTTTCACGCCGTCGATCGCCAGCAGATTCATGAAACGTGCCACCTTCTCGAGCGTCGGATTGAGCTTGTCGGGCGTCATGGCTGCCTTGGTGATGTTGAAGAGCACCCGGTAGCGGATCTTGGCGTCCGGTCGCTGATGAGCGCCAACGGTCGGGAAGGTCTTGCCATAGCCGGTGATCGCCGGCCCATCACGAAGCTGCGCCATTGCCGTGGCGGGCATGATCGCGGCGGACGCTGCGATCAGCAGCGATCCCATGAGGAAATGTTTCACTTCTGCTTCTCCTTGTCAGGTGTGATTTGGTCCGCCCGTGCGAAGATGGTATCCGCGCGCCCTTTGATGCGCCAGCTAGCATAGCGGGGCGGCATCCCTGCGGCCCTTCGCCGGCAATGCGATGCCGACATCATGGTAGACCGCGAGATGCCGTTCGAGTGAGACAGTCTCGCTGATCCGCGAATTGGCGTTTTTCCCCCTCGCGCGGATGATATATGCATCATCAAAGCGTCCGTAGGACCCCGCCCCGCCCCCCTCGGTGCTCGATCTGGCATATGCTTCCTCGTGTCGCGCTCCAAAGCTGTGGCCTGATTCATCGTCCGGGCGGAGCGCCCAAATTCATTGCCCCGACCTGCATGTCGGCGTTAGGCGGTCGATCCCTCAGCGATGGCAATCATAATCATCGACTTCACGCGGCGTTGGTCTGCGTAAGATCCGGGAGCGTGGAAGGGGAGAGGATTTGTGGCAACGTCCGGCCCGAAGCGCCGGGATGGTAGAACAGGTAGAACGGTATGCTGTTTCTGCCATGCCGGGCCAGAAAGCGGGTGATTGCCGGATCGTTGCGTGTCCAGTCACCGACCAGCGTGACGACACCGCGGTCGCGGAACGCTGCCCGTGTTCGTGCCGTGTCGATCGCAAACTTGTCGTTTACCTTGCATGAGAGACACCAGTCGGCGGTGAAGTCGACAAACACTGGCGTCCCAGCGCGACGAAGTTGCTCAAGCCGCGCTTCGCTGAAGGGCTCCCGCACGGGTAGATCCGTCGCATCCACCGTTTGGAGTGATGCGGCTTGTCCCGGCGGGGACGGCTCGATTGCGATGATCGCAATGCCGATCGAAACCATGATGATCAGCAATGACGGCGTGTCGCTCACGCCGCGTCGCTGCCGCATTCCAGCCCACCAGAGCAGCGCGCCTGTCATGGCGATCGCGGCCAAGCCGATCGACATGCCCTGAACACCTGCCTGGCGGCCAAGCAGCCATGCTAGCGCGACAGTCGTCGCGAGCATCGGAACAGCCAGTATGTGACGTAGCGTCTGCATCCAGGGTCCCGGTCGCGGGATCCGCTGACGCACAGCTGGAACAAGGCCGATCAGCAGGAACGGCAATGCAACACCGAAGCCAAGCCCGGCGAAGATGACAAGGGCATGAAGTGGCGGCATCGTCATCGCCGCGCCGAGCGCTACGCCCATGAACGGGCCGCTGCAGGGTGTCGCGACCAGAGCCGCAAGCGCACCGGTTGCAAAAGCGCCACGGCCTTGATGATGCGAGGTGATTGCCGTGGGAAGCTCGAACAGACCGGCGAAATTGAGTGCAATCGCCATCGACAGTGCCAAGAGCACGACCACGACGCGTGGATCCTGAAGCTGAAATGCCCAGCCTGCCTCGACGCCCGCGGCACGCAATATGATGAGCAGGCCACCAAGCGTTATCGCCGCGATCATGCTGCCGAGCGTATAGGCAATGGCCTCGCTTGGTGCCTTGTCTGTGTTCCCGACGCGTGTCAGCGCGACGGCCTTGAGGCTTAAAATGGGAAACACGCATGGCATGAGGTTCAGGATGATGCCGCCCGCAATAGCGGCTAGCAGGGTCAGCAGCAGACCAGCCGGCGTGATCGCGGACGCATCCGTATCGACGGCGCGGGGGGGCGACACCGCCTCGACCGCGGGCAAGGCGCGTGCATTCCGCTTGGGCGCATCTATCGATGCAGACGTCGCGCTTATGCTGACTGCCTTGGGTTCGACAGGGCCACGTACGGCCGAGATCGCATAGGCGTTGCGTCCGTCCGCCAGCACGCCCGTGAGCCGGTCGGCGTCATAAGGTTTCACCCCATCCACGACGATCGCGAGCTCACCATCGGTGCGGCTCACCTGCTGCTCGGCGTTCGGCGCGAAGGTTGAATCATTAGCGGGAAAAAAACGGGTACGATCGGCCTGCAGACGATCGGTGCCGTCGGGAATCTCTATCGTCAACTTTCCGTTGGTCGCGCTGTATCGCCCGCCGTTGATTACCCTTGGCAACGCGTGCCGTGCTTGCCGGATGATGTCCGCCGTCGTGGGGTCAGCGGTACCGTCTCCGGCTGTGAGAACGAATTTGATGGTTTTCCGTTCTGGGACGCACAGAGCGTCCGAGCATGCGAGCCAGCTCACGTCTGCCTGGATTGGTACCTTGGTCCCGACGGGCATGGCCTTGGGAAGCGTTACGCTCGTGCTGAGCAAGGCAGGCCCTGCATGTACATAGCTTGCGATACCGCCAAGCTCGAGCAAGGTTGGCGCCGGGTGCAGGATAGGACCAAAAAAGACGCCGACCGGCGCCCGCCATGTGACCTCGAGAGGCAGGCCGCTGTCGCCGGGATTGCTCCAGTAGCCGTGCCAACCGGACTGTGGCACCATCCGGATGACGAGTGGTTCAGCCTGACCAGGAGCAGGTCGAAGAGACGCCGGTAAAATATCCACCGTGATGTGGCTTGCGGGTTGCGCTGATGCCGGCACCGACGGCATCACGACAAACAATGCAATCCCAAAGGATAGCAGGCTCCTCACGACTCCTTTGGATCCTTCGCCGGATCGCCCGTAGGATTGACGCGGACCATCGCGACGGCCTTCTTCATGTTGGCGTAATCCAGGCCGCCCGGAATCAGATAGTGGCCGATCAAGAAACCCGGTGTGCCTTGCAGGCCCATCAAAGCGGCCTGCTGGCCGGTACGATCGAGCAGCGCGTCTATCTCGCTTTCATGAGCTTTAAGATCGCTCTGGAGTGTTGCCCAGTTGACGCCTGCCTTGTCGGCTGCGGCCCGAATGACCTTATCGTCCAGCTTGCCCGTCGACTGCATGAGCGCGTCGTGGAACACGACATACTTACCCTGATATTTGGCGGCTAGCGCCAGCTTGGCAGCGGTCACCGATGCCCCGCCAAACATTGGCCAGTCGCGGTAGACCAGACGGATCTTGGGATCGCTGGAAAGGAGTGCAGCAAGGATAGGTTGGGCCTTGCGGCAGTAGGGGCATTGGTAGTCAAAATACTCGACGATCGTAACGTCATAGTTTTTGGGCGCGTTGGTGGGGACCATTGGATCGTCGGTGATTTTCCGTCGCTCCTTGGCTGCCGCTGCGGCTTGCTGGGCACTTGTCAGCGGCGCACTTTGCGCCGCCTGCGCGCGATCACCATCGGGCCTGAGCAGCAAGGTGGCGACTAGGGCGAAGATACCAAATGCGAGTGCCGCAAGTGAGAGTTTCCTCATTTCGGGTTCCTTTCCAGATCATGGATCGCTGCTGTCAGGGCTGCGCGTGAAATTTCGCCGAAGTGCCGCGCCCGCACCTTCCCGGCCGCGTCAACGAAGATTGTCGTCGGTAGCGCTGGCGAACCGATAGCCGTTCCGACGACGCCATTGGCATCGCGGAACGCCGATGCGTTCAGGAGTTTTCGGCCCTGAAGAAAGCGCCGGATATGATCGGCGGTCTCGCCTTGGTTGACGAAAAGCACAGGGACCGGCGTGTTTGAAGCAACGTCTACCATCATTGGCATTTCGCGCTGACATGGCGGGCACCATGTTGCCCATAAGTTCAAAACGAACGGTTGGCCGCGTAAGGCATCCAGGTGGACCGATCGACCACCTACCGTGCTGACCACCAAACCGGAAGGAAACGCCCTGGGCGGGGAGGCAAGGATTTGATGCGCGCCGACCCAAAGTAACGATATGCCTAGTGGAATCGTCGCTAGTGCCAGTCTTTTTCCCAATGGGTTACGGGTCGAAACCACCACGAGCGCTGCGACAATCGCGCCTGGCCACACCGCAAAACCACCTTGCCACACCCAGAGGATGGACGCGAAATCGACGCGGAAAGCGTCCCAATTCTCGATCACGTACGCCATGCGCGATGCTGCGATTCCCAGGATCAGCGCCGCAACGATCCGCGGCGGCCTGATTCCGAGTACCTCCGCCAGCAGTGGCGTGCCCACCACGAAGGACAGGATCGCCACGACCGCCAACAGCCGGCCTACTGCGAGGGTCAGGAACCCTATCTGAATGAGGCCGTCCATAACAGATGGCTCTTGCCATCGCAGCTTAAGGCAACCTTAGGAGAACCAAGCATTATATGGCCCGACGACGATGTCGCGGGCCGCGGCAATCTCGCCGGCAGGCACCAGCGTTCGATCTTTCATCGCAACACGTTCTAATGACTCTCCGGAAGCAGATGGGCGAAGGGCAACTGCGCTACTGCGATGAGACCGCCGTTTGATCCGGTGCGCAAGTCAAGATGACCACCTTCCCGCTTCAATGATGCCGCCACGATCGAAAGGCCAAGTCCGCTTCCCTTGGCCGTTACCGCCCGTCCGCGCTCAAAAGGGCGCACCAGACGCTCGCGATCCGACGGATCAATGCCTGTGCCTTGATCCCCAACGCAGATTTCAACCCAATTTCCGTCGTCCGAGACGCTAGCGTTGATAACGATGGGGCTACCGCCGTGTCGGATTGCGTTGTCTATCAGGTTCCTCAAAGCCAGTTTCAAGTTTGCCACGTCGAGGCAGGCGACCCGCCTTACGGCGCTGGGTTCAAATACTATGGAAGCGTGATGTGCGGCGGCAGCATCAGAACAATCGTCCTCGATGTCAGATAGCAGATCATCCAGGAAAATCGGAACTGGATCTCTTTTTGGAAAATCAGCATCCAGGCGGGCTAGGGAAAGGAGCTGCCGAACTAAATGCGAAGTCCGATCAACAGATTGTATGATCCTATCAAGAGCGTGGCGCCGCATCTCCGGATCTGTCACACGGCATGCGACGTCAGCTTGTGTCCGAAGCCCGGCAAGCGGCGTTTGGAGTTCATGGGCTGCATTTGCGACAAAGTCGCGTTCGGTCTGACGAGCATGTGCGAGACGGACCAAAAGATCGTCCATCGCGGCAATCAAGGGCGTTATCTCACTTGGCGAACCGTCAAGCTTGATAAGCGACAGGTCATCCGCAGAGCGTCGTTCGATGCTGCGCGTAAGCACATCCAACGGACGAAGACCGCGCGATATACCTGCCCATAACAATAACCCAAGTAGGATGATGCCGATACCCGCGGGCATCAGTAGCCCCATCATCATCTCGGACACGAGATGATGCCGCACGGTCAAATTGTCGCCGATCATGACACTGACGCCGCGGTTTCGATCGACATGGGTGTACACACGCCAAATCTGACCGTCGATCTTGCGCTCGGAGAAACCTTCCT
>JAPKCG010000162.1 GCA_028823055.1 Sphingomonas bacterium | reverse complement strand
TCTTTGATGCAAAACTTTTGATTTTTGCATCATGAATGGCAAGCTTCGGGACCGCCAGGACGAGCCTCTAATGACAAACATCGAGGCGGTATCGGTCGCTCCCCTTACGCGATGCCCCCCAATCCAACAAAGCTGGCCGAATGGTGAACCGATCCGCTTGCGGGCCGTTGGTGGTCGAGCGAGGCGATTATGGCGAGCGACGAGAAGGAAGAGGAGCTGGCGGCGCGGCAGGGGCCGCGGGTGTATCCGCTCGGGCGGGCGCTGCGCGAGACGTATGACGCCGACAATCATGACAGCCTCGACCCCGTCGTGACGGGGCTGATGATCGACCTGTCGCATGTCGATCCCGCGGCGGTGCGGCGCGCGCCGCCGCCCGCGCCGCCGGTGCCCGAGGCGGGGTTGCTGTCGCGGTTGATCGGACTGGTGACGGGTGGGGGTCGGGTTAACTAACCGGATCGGTTAAAAGCGCTTGACATCGTCACGCTGTTTGGGTACATAACGGGAACGCTGAAGAATTGCGAATCGGGCCGGGTCACTCGCGGGTGACGACCGGCCCGATTTGCGTTCGGAGGCGGTGGGATGAACGGGTGCGGGGGCGGGCCTGATGACGATCAATGGTAACGATGACGACCAGGTTGGTGGCCGGAACGGCGGTCGGCAGGCGGAAGGTGCCGGTGCGGGCGTAAAGAAACGGGTGCGTAATCCCGACAATGGGTGGCAGCGCTGGACCGCGCAGATGAAGGACGCGTTTCTCGATCACCTGGCGGCGACGTGTAACGTCTGTCACTCGGCGGCGGCGGCGGGGGTCGAGGCGCATGCGGTCTATGCGCTGCGGCGGCGCGATCCGTCGTTCGCGGCGGCGTGGGGCGAGGCGCTGGCGCAAGGCTATGTGATGCTCGAAACGCTGCTGGTCGGGCAGGCGATGCTGGGCGGGGGGCAGTCGATCGAGCATGGCAGCGCGGCGATCGGCCCGATCGATCGCGAACTGGCGCTGAAGATGATGACGATCCATCAGCACCGGTTGTCGGGGAAGACGGCGCAAGGGCGGGCACCGCGCCGGATCGCGACGCGCGAGGAAACCGATGCGGTGATCAAGCAGCGGCTGAAGGCGATCGCGGCGGCGCGCAAGCGGGCGGGGGCGAAAGCGACGGGGGCGGAACCGGCGGGGGCGGAAGCGACTGGGGCTAAAGCGGCGGAGCCGGGGGCGTGAGCGCGGCGGACGATGACGATGCGCCGTTCGATTATACCGACCTGATCCTCACGCTGTCGCGGCTCGACGAGGCGGAGCTGGACCGGGCGCTGGCGCGGATGTCGAAGGCGCAGGTCGACGAACTGGCGGCGCGCTGGGTGCGGGGCTGGGCGCAGGCGGGGCAGGTGCCGACGCAGGACGACTGGCGCGTGTGGCTGCTGATGGCGGGGCGCGGCTTCGGCAAGACGCGCGCCGGGGCGGAATGGGTGAGCGAGGTGGCGCGGCGCAACCGCGATGCGCGGATCGCGCTGGTCGGGGCGACGATCGACGAAGTGCGCCGGGTGATGATCGAGGGCGCGAGCGGGCTGATCGCGGTGGCGCGGTCGACCGAGGCGGTGAGCTGGCGGCGCGGATCGGGGGAGCTGAGATTTGCATCGGGGGCGATGGCCTATTGCTACTCCGCGGCGCTGCCCGAGAGTTTGCGCGGGCCCGAACATGACGCGGCCTGGTGCGATGAGATCGGCAAATGGCGGCACGGCGTCGCGGCGTGGGACAATCTGATGATGGGGATGCGGCGGGGGACGCTGCCGCAGGTCGTGGTGACGACGACGCCGCGCAACACGCCGCTGGTGCACAAGGTGATGCGGCTGTCGGGGGTGACGCGGACGGGCGGGGGGAGCGCGGCGAACGTGCATCTGCCGGTCGCGTTCCTCGACGGGATGACGGCGGATTACGCGGGGACGCGGCTCGAACGGCAGGAAATCGACGGCGAGCTGATCGCGGAGGTCGAGGGCGCGCTGTGGACGCCCGCGCTGATCGAGCGGGGGCGGGTCGCCGATATGGGGGCGGCAGTGCGGGTCGTCGTCGGGGTCGATCCGCCCGCCGGCACCGCGAACGGCGCGGTGGGCGATGCGTGCGGGATCGTCGCGGTGGCGCTGGGGCGCGACGGGCATGGCTATGTCATCGAGGATGCGAGCATCGCGGCGACATCGCCCGAGGCCTGGGCGCGCGCGGTCGCGGCGTGCGCGGCGCGGGTGGCGGCGGACCGGGTGGTGGCGGAGGCGAACCAGGGCGGCGCGATGGTGAAGAGCGTGCTGACCGCCGCCGACATCGCGCTGCCGGTGACATTGGTCCGCGCGACGCAGGGCAAGGCGGCGCGCGCGGAGCCGGTGGCGCTGCTCTACGAGGCGGGGCGGGCGCATCATGTCGGACGGTTCGACGCGCTGGAGGATGAGCTGTGCGGGCTGATCGGCGGGGGCGGCTATGAAGGGCCGGGCCGCTCCCCCGACCGCGCCGACGCGCTGGTGTGGGCGCTGAGCGAATTGATGCTGGGCAAGCGGGCGAAGGCGGGCGTGCGCCGCCTCGGCTGAACGACGGGAGAAAGACGATGAAATTGTTCGGTCGGATGACCGGGCGCGAGGGGTCGCGTCCGGCGTTGTCGCGTGGGGGTTCGCCAGTGAGCCTGGGGGAATGGCCGCGCAGTTACGAGGCGCAGGTGCGCAGCGGCTATGCGGGGAACGCGATCGCGCAGCGAGCGGTGAAGGTGATTGCGGAGAGTGTCGCGGGGGCACCGTTGACGGCGTCGGACCCGGCGTTGCCGGCGCTGGTCAGCGCGCGGTCGGGGGGGCAGGCGTTGCTCGAAACGCTGGCCGCGCAGTTGCTGTTGCATGGCAATGCCTATGTCCAGCTGCTGCGCGATGCCGAGGGCGGGGTGGCGGAGCTGTTCGCGCTGCGGCCCGAGCGGGTGTCGGTCGAGTGCGATGCGCAGGGGTGGCCCGCCGCCTATCGCTATACATTGGGGGCGCAGGTGACGCGGCTGAACGTCGATCCGGTGCGACCGCAGATCGTCCATCTGAAGACGTTCAACCCCGTCGACGATCATTACGGGATGGGCGCGCTGGGCGCGGCGTCGGGGGCGGTCGCGATCCACAATGCGGCGGCGACGTGGAACAAGGCGCTGCTCGACAATGCCGCGCGGCCATCGGGGGCACTGGTCTATGATCCGGGCGATGGCAGCAATTTGTCGGGTGAGCAGTTCGCGCGGCTGAAGGCGGAGATGGAGGCGGGGTTCGCGGGCGCGGGCAATGCCGGGCGGCCGATGCTGCTGGAGGGCGGCCTCAAATGGCAGGCGCTGTCGCTGAGCCCCGCCGAGATGGATTTCGTCGGGCTGAAGGCGGCGGCGGCGCGCGAAATCGCGCTGGCGTTCGGGGTGCCGCCGATGCTGCTCGGCCTGCCCGGCGATGCGACTTACGCCAATTACAAGGAAGCGAGCCGGGCATTGTGGCGACTGACGGTGCTGCCACTGGCAGGGACGATCCTGACGGCCATCGCGCAAGGGCTGAGCGGCTGGTTCGAAGGGGCGACGATGGCGGTCGACCTCAATCAGGTGAGCGTGCTGGCGGAGGATCGGGAGCGATTGTGGCGGGTCGTGGGGGCGGCGGGCTTCCTGAGCGATGCGGAGAAACGCGACATGCTGGGGGTCGGGCGATGAGCGAGGTGCTGGCGCAGCTGATGGCGCAGGGGGCGGAGCGGGGGACCGACATGGTCACGATCCGGGCGATCGCGGAGGAGGCGGGCGAGCTGGGCGCGACGCGGGCGTTGCAGCGGCTGGGCCTGTCGGATGAGCGGGCGCGGGGCGATGTCGCGGAGCTGCGCGAACTGCTGGGCGCGTGGCGCGATGCGAAACGGTCGGTGTGGAAGGCGGCGCTGGGGTGGCTCGTCAGGATCGCGGGTGCGCTGTTGCTGACGGGAATCGCGGTGAAGCTGGGGTTCGGGGAGTGGATCAAGTGAGCGGCGCGCAGGCCGTGCGGTTCGAAGGCTATGCCGCGGTGTTCGATCATGTCGACCGGGCGGGCGACGTGATCCGGGCGGGGGCGTTTGCGGCGATCGGTTCGGGGGCGGAAACGGTGCCGCTGCTGGTCCAGCATCAGGGCGGCGCGGTCGGGGTGATCGAGGCGATCGGCGAGGACGCGCGCGGGCTTCGCGTGGCGGGGCGGATCGACGATCCGGCGGTGGCGGCGCTGGTGCGGGGCGGCGCGCTGGCGGGACTGTCGGTGGGGTATCGACCGGTCGCGGTGCGGCAGGGGGCCCGGCGGGAATTGACGCGGGTGGCGCTGGTCGAGGTGAGTCTGGTCGCGGTGCCGATGCAGGCGTTGGCGCGGGTCGATGTGATTGTCTGAGTAACGGGGCAGGCGCTTGTCGCGTTGCCCCTCCACCACCGGTCGTCGACCGGCGGTCCCCCTCCCCGAGCAAGCTCGGGGAGGATCATTTTGCAGCAGGAGAAGACGTGATGAACGTGGTCGTTAGACCGGCGCTGGATGGCGCACGGGCGGAGAAGACGGGTTTCGCTTCAGCTTTCGGAGGCTTTGTGCGGAGCGGCACGACGGTCGAGATGAAGGCGTTTACCGGGGTGACGGGGGATGCGGGCGGCTATGCCGTGCCGCGTGAGATCGATGCGGTGATCGACGCGACGCTGAAAAGCGTGTCGCCGATCCGCAGCATCGCCAACGTCGTCCAGGTCGGCAGCGCGGGGTATCGCAAGCTGGTGACGACGGGCGGCACCCCGTCGGGATGGGCGAACGAGGCGGCGGCGCGGCCCAATACGGGCACGCCGGTATTCGCCGAGATCGCGCCGCCGATGGGCGAGCTTTACGCCAATCCGGCGGCGAGCCAGGCGATGCTCGACGATGCCGCGTTCGATGTCGAGATGTGGCTGGCGGACGAAATCGCGCGCGAATTCGCGAGTGCGGAAGGATCGGCGTTCGTCGCCGGATCGGGGGTCGATCGGCCCAAGGGGTTCCTGACCCAGCCGGTCGCGGCGACGGGGGATGCGACGCGAAGCTTCGGGACGCTGCAATATATGGCGAGCGGTGCCGCGGGCGATTTCGGGGCGAACCCCGATGAGCGGCTGATCGATCTGGTCCAGTCGTTGCGTGCGCCGTACCGGCAGGGGGCAAGCTTCGTCATGAATTCCTCGACGCTGGCGCGGATTCGCAAGATCAAGACGACCGATGGCGCGTTTCTGTGGCAGCCGAGCCTTGCCGCGGGCAGCCCCGCGACGTTGCTCGGCTACCCGGTGGTCGAGGCGGAGGACATGCCCGACATCGCGGCCAATGCGCTGAGCATCGCGTTCGGCAATTTCCGCATCGGCTATCTGATCGCGGAGCGGAGCGAAACGCAGATCCTGCGCGATCCGTACAGCAACAAACCCTTCGTCAATTTCTACGCCACCAAGCGCGTCGGCGGGTGCGTGACGAACAGCCAGGCGATCAAATTGATGAAGTTCGCCGCCGGTTGATCGTTGCGGGGGGCGTTCGACGGGCGCTGCGCCTGAAGGACGCCCCTTTACCAGCCTGTGCTGGTCCCTCCCCGGAGCGGGAGAATTTCGACGGGAGAATATTATGGCGGGGTCGACGGTGTCGGCGGGCGTGATCGCGGACGCGGTCGCGGCGGCGAAGACGTATCTGCGGCTGGCGGATGACGCGGAAGACGCGCTGATCGCGCAGCTTGCGGCGAGCGCGATCGCGGTGGGCGAGGCGTTCTGCCACGCGCCCTTCGTCGTGCGCGCGTTCGAGGATGTGGTGAGCGCGGGCAGCGGGTGGCAGCGGCTGGCGCAGGCCCCCGTCAGCGCAATTCTGGGGGCGACGGGATTGCCCGCGCAGGGGGCACCGTTCGTGATGCCGGTCGAGGCCTATGGGTTCGATATCGATCCCGACGGCATGGGCTGGGTATGCGTGCTGGCGGCGGGAGCGGCGGGGCGCGTCGCGATCAGCTATTCGGCGGGGCTGGCGAGCGATTGGTCAGGGGTGCCCGCGCCGATCGCGCAGGGGGTGACGATCCTGATCGCGCATCTGTTCACCGATCGGGCGAGCGACAGCGCGCCGCCCGCGGCGGTGGGGGCATTGTGGCGACCCTATCGGCGGATGACGCTGGGGCATGGAGCGCGGGTGTGAGCGCGCGGATATTGTTGCAGGCAGGCGTGCTGGCGGCGTTGCAGGAGGCCGGCCTCGCCGCGTTCGATGCAGCGCCGTTGCGCCGGGCGATGCCGCATGTCGTCGTCGAGGAACCGGTGCTGGGCGCGATGGATGCGACGGGGGTCGTCGGGCGCGTCGGGACGATCGCGGTGAGCGTGACCGATGCGGGCGCGGGCGGCGGCGAGCGGCCCGAACGGCTGCGCATGACGCTGGGCGCGGTGGAGGCGGCGGTCGGCGCGATGCCGCGCGACCTGCCCGAAAGTTGGCGGATCGCGGGGCTGCGGCTGGGCAAGAGCAGGATCGTGCGCGGCAAAAGCGAGGCGTGGATCGGGACGAGCGAATTTCAGGTGCGGCTGTTCCGCATCACGGACTGAAGGGACCAGAGATATGGCTATCGAAAAGGGTTCGGCTTTCCTGTTGAAGGTTGGCGACGGTGCGGCGACGCCCGGCTTCGCGACGGTGGCGGGGCTGCGCACGACGCAACTCAGCATCAATGGCGAGACCGTCGTCGTGACGAACAAGGATTCGGGCGGGTGGCGGCAATTGCTGTCGGGGGCGGGCGTGCGCAGCGTCAGCGTGTCGGGCGCGGGCGTCTTTACCGGATCGGTCGCGGAGGCGCGGATCAAGGGCAATGCACTGACGGGCGTGCTCGACGATTATCGGCTGAGCTTCGAAAGCGGGGAGACGATGACGGGCAAATTCCTCGTCACGCGGCTCGATTATGCGGGGGATTTCAATGGCG
>JAPKCG010000161.1 GCA_028823055.1 Sphingomonas bacterium | reverse complement strand
CCCTTGCCGCGAATTTCGCCTGCGAGCACGACGAGTTGCGTCGTCGTCATCGTTTCGCACGCGATGCGCGCTTCGGAATCCTTCGACAGGAACAGATCGACGATCGAATCCGAGATCTGGTCGGCGACCTTGTCGGGGTGGCCTTCGGAAACCGATTCGCTGGTGAAGATGAACGAGTTGCGCATATGCCTCTTTCGGACGTGATATAAAGAAAGCTTTATATCGGCACTAACGCTGCCGTCGACGGATGGCAACGGCCAGTAAGGTCAGCAGGATCGCGATCCCCCCTGCCATCCAGTTGCCGGTGCGCGAAAACAGCGTGGGGACGAGCGCGGGGGGAATAGGTGTTTCGATCGCGCCTGCGGTTTCATGCGGGATGGTCGCGAGCAGGCGTCCGTCGGCGGCGATGACCGCGCTGATCCCCGTCGGCGTTGCGCGCACAAGCGGCAGCCCTTCCTCGATCGCGCGCATCCGCGCCTGTGCCAGAAACTGTGGCGAGCCCCACGTGCCGAACCACGCATCGTTCGACGGATTGACTATGATGCGCGGGCGATGCGCCCGATCGACCAATTGACCCGAAAAGATGATTTCGTAACAGACCTGAACGCCGATCGCGCCGAACCCGGGCAGGACGATATTGCCGGGGCCATTACCGGGCGTGAAATCCATGTCCCCCGGCACCAGCCGCGCCAGCCCCAGCGGCTTGAGAAGCCAGGGTATGGGCAGATATTCACCATAGGGGACGAGGTGCGCCTTGTCGTACCGACCGACGATCTGTGCGTTGGGGGCAATGGCGAGGACGGAATTGGCGGCGCCGACGACATCGTCATTCCTGTCGAATGCGAGCGTATCGCCGCTCGTCATCAGCGCATCGCGCGGGCCGAGCGTCCTGGCGATACGACGGCGGATCGTGTCGGGCCACTGCCCGGCATAAACGTAACCGGGATAGCCGCTTTCGAGGAAATCGCGGATCAGCCCCTCCGGCCAGACGATCAGGCGCGGGCGCGGGCGCGGGCCAGCCTTGCCCGACAGCGCGATCAGCGCGTCGAGCGCGCGTTCGCCGCCCCGCTCGCCGCGATCGTCATTGCCGATGTTGGGCTGGACGATGCGGATCGCCGGTCCGGTTGCGGCGGCATCGGACGCATTCGTCCATGATGCGCTCAATGCGGCGAGCACGAGGGCGGCGGCGATCCCGGCGGGCACCTTGACCTGCCTTTTGACGAGCAACAACGATCCCGCTGCGACGATCGTCAGTCCCGACAGTGCATAGGTGCCGACATAGGCGGCGAGGCGGGCAACGCCGATGACCGGCATCCAGACGACACCGACCGGATCCCAGGCATAGCCCGTGAAGACCACCGCGCGCAGCCACTCGGTCACGATCCACGCCGCGCCGAAGATCAACAGATAGCCGAGATCCACTTGCGGCCGTCGCCCGAACCGCCATGCCAGCCCCGCCGCCATCGCGGGATAAACCGCAAGATAGAGCGCAAGTCCCACCGCCGCGAAATAGCCGAGCACGGGAGGCATCTTGTCCTGAAAGTCAAAGGCGTGCTGGAACCAGTTATTGTTGACGGTGAAATGCCCGACCCCGAACGCCCAGCCGATCCAGAGCGCCGATTTCAGACCGCGCGCGCGGTGGACGAGCGCGATCCAGCCCGCAAAGCCGAGCAAGGTCAGCGGCCACAGGTCGAGCGGCGCAAAGCCGGTTGCCGCGATCGCGCCGAGCAGCGCACCAAGCAGTGGGGCGATATGTGCGGGGCGGCGGGTCGAACGATCCATCGGCGCATCCTCTAACGACAAATTACGGTCCTGCCAGTCGTTTGAATTGTGGTGACGGGACAGCACGCGGCCTGTATCATGCGAGCATGACACTGCGCCCCTTTCATCTCGCCTTTCCCGTCCACGATCTGAGTGCGTCGCGTGCCTTTTATGCCGATGTGCTCGGATGTGCCGAGGGCCGGTCGAGTGACGAATGGATCGATTTCGATTTTTTCGGGCATCAGCTCGTCGCGCATCTCGACCCGGCGGCAAAACCGGTCGCGGTCGAGAATGCGGTCGATGGCCATCACGTGCCGGTGCCGCATTTCGGTATCGTCCTGACGCCGCGCGACTGGAACGAGCTGGCGGCGCGCGTCGCGGCGGCGGGGGTCGCGTTCGGCATCGCGCCGCACACGCGCTTCAAGGGGCTGGCGGGCGAACAATCGACGATGTTCTTTCGCGACCCATCGGGCAATGCGTTGGAATTCAAGGCGTTTGCCGATGATGCGATGGTGTTCGCGACCGATGTTTTTCCCGAGGAGCAGGCAGCATGAGCGCGCCGATCGAACTCGATATCCCGCACCAATTGGGCAAAGAGGCGGTGCGGGCGCGGCTCGACGGCGGGATCGGCAAAATCGGGAAACTAATCCCCGGCGGCGCCAAGGTCGTCCATGACTGGGAGGGCGACAAGATGATCTTCACCGTCGAGGCAATGGGTCAGGCGATCCGCTCTTCCGCCACCGTTTATGACGACAAGGTCCACGCGGTCGTCGACCTGCCGGGCTTTCTCGGCCTGTTCGCGGGCAAGATCCGCGACGTCATGCAGGCCGAGGCACCGAAGCTGCTCAAATAGCCACGAGCGCTGTCATCAGCGTGCGGCGACCGTGGTCGCCTGTGCGGGGGTGACGCGCCAGACGACGTTGCCGACATCGTCCGCGACGAGCATCGCGCCGGTCTTGTCCGCGGCGACACCGACAGGGCGACCGCGGGCGTCGCCCTTCGCATCGAGGAAGCCGGTCAGCACGTCGACGGGCTTGGTGCCTATCGGGGGGAAGCCGTTGGCGCCGAAGGGGACGAAGACGACCTTATATCCCGACACGGGCTTGCGATTCCACGATCCGTGTTCGCTGACGAACGCGCCGTTCGCGAATTTCGCGCCGAGCTTCATATCGACGGCGAAATCGAGACCGAGCGCGGCGACGTGCGGTCCCATCGCGAAATCGGGGCGTTTGGAATATTGCTGAAGCTGCGGATTGGCGGGCTCGACCCGGCTGTCGGGATAGCCGCCCCAATAATACCAGGGCCAGCCGAAATTGTCGCCGAACTGGACCTGCGTCAGATAATCGGGGGCGAGATCGGAACCGAGCATGTCGCGTTCGTTGACGACGGTCCACAGTTCTTTCGTAACCGGGTTGATCGCCATCCCCTGCGGATTGCGCAGCCCCGCGGCATAGATGCGGAACGTCTTTGCATCAGGCCAGATCTGAAGAATGTTGGCGCGGTATTTTTCTGCGTCGAGGCCGTTTTCGGCGATGTTGCTCGACGAACCGACCGAGACATAGAGCGTCTTGCCATCGGGAGAGGGGATGACGTTGCGTGCCCAGTGATTGCCGCCGGGGTTGAGCTTCACGATCGTTTCGGGCCTTGCGGTAATCCGCGTTTCGCCATCGGTGTAGGGCACGCGAACCAGCGCGTCGGTGTTCGCGATGTAAAGCTGGCCCTTGAACAATGTCATGCCGAGCGGGGAGTTGAGACCGGTCATGAACACGCTGCGCTGGTCCGCGACGCCGTCACCAGTCGTGTCGCGGAGCAGGGTGATCCGGTTCGCCGAGGGAACGCCCGCGCCCGCCTTGCCGAGCAATTTCTTCATCACCCAGCCCTGAATGCCGCCGCCTTCGCGCGGGGGCGAGTTGGTTTCGGCGACGAGGACATCGCCATTGGGCAGGCGATAGAGCCAGCGCGGGTGATCCAGCCCGACCGCGAAGGCGCGGACTTGCAGCCCGGCGGCGGGGGTGGGGGTTTCGCCGTCCTTCCACCCGACGATGTCGGCGACCTTGATCGTCGGGATCGTCTGGATGCGCGGTTGCGTGATGTCGGGGCGGACGCCCGCCACGTCGGTGACGCTGAGTTTCGCGGTGTCGGGCCAGGCGAGATAGACGACACCGCCGATCGCGACTAGAACGACAAGGCCGACGACGATGAGGATGTGTTTGAGCATCGCGGGATAATAGACGTGCGATGCGTCCGGCGGAAGATGGCTTGCGTATTTAGCGCCAGCAAAGCTCAGTGGACGGATAGGCGGTAAATGTTGGTGTTGCCTCGTCCCTGGCGGCTGGTCGGGCCGGTCGTCGTTTCTCTGTCGATCTTTGCCGCTTATGGTGCCTATTCCTTTCCCGACCTGGCGGCGCGCTGGGGCCTCCCCGTCGCGGGGATCCCGATCGTTCTGGTCTGGGGTGCCGTTCTGGGCGCACCCATATGGCTGTACCGGCACGGCCATCGGCGTGCGGCGGTCGTGGTCGGCGCGATCGGGATGCTGGTGCTGCGCGGGGCGATGGCGGCATTGGTCGCGGGGCGCATCCCGCCGGGCGATGCGGAGATGTATCTGCGGCTTGCCGACCATGTGCGGCAGGGGCGCGGGCTGGAGGTGATCGAACCTTATATGGGGGTCGAAACCAGGGCGTTGTTTCCACCATTTTATCCGATGCTGCTGGCGCTGTGGCAGATGGCGTTCGGGCTGTCGACGGCCGCGATCACGATGCTCAACGCCGTCATCGACGCGCTGACGGCGGGGTTGATCGTGATGCTGGCGCGCACGCTGGGTCATGTGCGGGCGGGGCGCGGGGCGGCGTGGTTGTATCTTGCGTGGCCCTCGGTGCTGCTGTCCGCACCGCTTGCGCAGAAGGAGGGGCTGTGCGCGCTGCTCGTATTGTTACTCGCGTCCCTATGGGTGCGGTTCGTTCGTGCCGGGACACCGCGTGCGCGCGACGCGGCGGCGATCGGGGTAACCGCAGGGTTGCTTGCGCTGACGCAACCGGGGGCGGCACCGTTGGCGATAGTGTTCGCGCTGGTCGCGATCGGGACGGGGTATCGCCGCCTGTTCACGCTCGCGCTCGCCGCGCTGCCCGCCGCGGTCATCGCGACGATGCTGCCCTGGTGGATTCGAAACGCCGTGGTGTTCGGCCGCTTCGTGCCGCTGACGAGTGCGGGCGGCTATGGCCTGTGGATCGGCAACAACCCCGATGCGACGGGAGAGTGGATGGCGCCGCCGCTGCATCTATACGGCTTGTCCGAACTGGCGTTCGGGAGGGCGGCGGCGCGAATCGCGATCGATTGGATCGTCGGTAATCCGGGCGGCTTCATACGAGTTACGATCGAGAAGGCATTGCGGGCATGGGGCGTTGCCGAGGCGGGGGTGTCGCGGCTGGCGTGGATGAAGCCGGGCGTGCCCGCGGTCGTCACGGGGGCCGCGTTCCTCACCGCGCAAATCGCGCATCTGGCGATGTTGTCGGGCGGGGCGGCGGCGGCGGTGGTGACGACGCGGATGCGGTGCGAGCCGGGCACACGGACGCTGTTGCTGCTTGTGCTGGCGTGTATCATCCAGACCCTGTGCTTCGGCGATTTCTTTCAGTTCGGGGAGCGGCATCGCGATTTCGCGACACCGTTCCTGCTGTTGCTCGCGCTGTTCGGGATGCGGCGCGAGCCCGGCTATTCCTCCGCCGAGTCGGGTTCTTCCTCACGCGGGGGATGAAGGCGGAGGCGGTGGACGCGGCGCTCGTCGCTTTGCGTCACCTCGATCCGCCAGCCCGAGGGGTGGTCGACGCAATCGCCGACGGCGGGAACATGTCCCGCGAGCACGGCGGTGAGGCCGCCGATCGTGTCGACGTCGCTCTCGACTTCGCCCAGCCGTTCGTCGACCAGTTCGGCGACATCCTCCAGCTCCGCGCGTGCATCGACGTCCCAGGCATTGTCGCCCAGTGGCACGATCAGCGCTTCGGGTTCCTCGTCATGTTCGTCCTCGATATCGCCGGTAATCTCTTCGATCAGATCCTCGATCGTGACGATGCCCTCGGTGCCCGAATATTCGTCGAGCACGATCGCGAGGTGGATGTGGCTCGAACGCATGTCGGCGAGCAGATCGAGCGCGCCGCGCGACATCGGAACATAGAGCGGTTCGCGGATCAGATCGGTGATGCCCGCAGGCCATTCGCCGCCACGCGCCATGATCGCGAACACGTCCTTGATATGGACCATGCCGACGATCGTATCGAGTTCGTCGCGATAGACGGGCAGGCGGCTGTGCCCGGCATCGGCGAAGATCTGGACGAGGTGGGTGAAGGAGGTTTGTTCCTCGACCGCAATGACGTCCGCGCGCGGAACGCCGACATCGCCTGCATCGCGTTCGCCGAAATGAAGCAGGTTACGCACCATCTGCCGCTCGATCGGCGACAGGTCGCCCTTCGCATCGGGGGCGGGATCGTCCTCGTGTCGGTCGATCGCCTCTTCGAGCTGTTCGCGCAGCGATTCGGCGCTGGCATCCCCGAACAGGGCCGCCTTCATCACGCGCCAGATACTGTTTTCCTGGGAAACGCCGTAATCGGCGCTACTTCGGTCTTCGGGCATCGATCCTGACTAGTCCTCGCGTACCGTATAGGGGTCGTCCAGGCCGAGCGCGGCGAGCGCCTGTCGCTCGATATCCTCCATCGCCTCCGCCTCGTCGTCCGCCTGATGATCATAGCCTAGCAGATGGAGCGTGCCATGTACCAGCAAGTGCGTCGCATGTTCCGTGACGCTGACGTTTTTCTCCGCCGCCTCCGCGATGCAAACGCCGTGCGCGAGGACGATATCGCCAAGTAACACTTCGCCATCGTCGCTATTCTGCGACACGGTGTCGATCAGATCGGGCTGCACCATCGGGAATGACAGGACGTTGGTGGGTTTGTCCTTGTCCCGATATTGACGGTTGAGATCGTGGACTTCCGCATCGCTCGTCAGCCGCACCGAAATCTCGACGCGGGCGGGGGTGGTGAGGAGCGGTCCCTGCGGCGTGCGCTCAATCGCGGCGCGCGCCGCCGACAGCGCCAAGGCGTCCCAGTCGCCCTCGGGCCAGGGGTCTTCGCGCGCAAGTTCGATAACGATCATCGCAGACCCTTATGACG
>JAPKCG010000160.1 GCA_028823055.1 Sphingomonas bacterium | reverse complement strand
CGGCGCTGCATCGGCCCCGGTCGCATCGGGATCGGTGGTCGAACCCGTCTGGGCCTGCATCGGCATCGGCGCGGGCGATTCGGGCGTCGGATCGGTCGTCGTCTGCTCGGCGGGCATCGTCTGGTCCGCGGGCATCGGCGGGGTCGTCTGTGCGGCGAGGGGTGCGGCCATCAGGGCCGTCGCGGCCAAGAGAATGAATTTCATCGCTTTACTCCTAAATCTGAGCGCGATTTCAGAGTGATCGCGCCCTGCCCCAACGCCTTAATCGGGATCGGGGTCCATCGTTGCGGAAGCGACTCGACCGGGCGGTGCGGGTGACGGTCGGACCGATGCCCGACCGCCGCGACGGTTCACCCCCCCGAATCGAGCGAATATCCCGCCGATCGCACCGTTCGGATGATATCGGGACACTCGCCGATATTGATCGCCTTGCGCAGCCGCCGGATATGGACGTCGACCGTCCGGCTCTCGATATCGCTGTCATGCCCCCACACCGCATCGAGCAGGCGTTCGCGGCTGAACACCCAGCCGGGATGTTCGAGGAAATGTTTGAGCAGGCGGAATTCGGTCGGCCCCAGATTGACGAGCTCGCCCGCGCGGCGGACCTTATGCCCGACCGTATCCATCTCGATATCGGCATAGGTCAGCGCTTCGCCCGCCAGCGCGGGGCGCACGCGGCGCAACACCGCACCGACACGCGCGACGAGTTCGCGGGGAGAGAAGGGCTTGGTGACGTAATCGTCCGCACCCGTTTCCAGGCCCCGCACGCGATCCTCCTCCTCTCCGCGCGCGGTCAGCATGATGATCGGCACGTTCGCGGTCTCGGGCATCCGGCGCAGGCGGCGGCATACTTCGAGGCCCGACAACCCCTCGACCATCCAGTCGAGCAGGACGATGTCGGGTGCCTTTTCCTTGGCGAGCAGCAGCGCCTCCTCGCCATCGGGCGTCTGCGTGACCTCGAAATCCTCGCGCTTGAAATGATAGACGAGCAGCTCGGCGAGCGCGGCATCGTCCTCGACCAGCAACATCCGGGCGTGGGGCATCAGCGAAGTTCCTCTGCGGTAAAACCGCCGCGGTCGCGGTCGGGCATTTGGGTGCCAGTGGCGGCAAAATAGACCATCTCGGCGACGTTGGTCGCGTGATCGCCGATCCGTTCCAGATTCTTGGCGACGAACAACAAGTGCGCGACCTGGCTGATCGTCTTGGGATTTTCGACCATGTGCGTGACGAGCGTGCGAAAGATGCTGTCGTAGAAATCATCGAGCGCGGCATCGCTTTCGACGACGCGCACCGCCGCCTCCGCATCGCGCGCAGCAAAGGCATCGAGCGCGTTGCGCACCATCTCCGCCGCCATCCGTGCCATCGCGGGCAGGATCGAGACAGGCTCGATCCGCTGCTCGCTTTCGATCAGCGGCACACGCTTGGCGATGTTTTTGGCGTAATCGCCGATCCGTTCGACGACGGTCGCGATCTTCAGCGCGGCGACGACCTCACGCAGGTCGTTCGCCATCGGCGCGCGCAGTGCGATGATCTGCACCGCCAGCCGTTCGACTTCACCTTCGATCGCGTCGATCGCCTTGTCATCGGCGCGCACTTGTTTGGCGAGCGCGGGGTCGGATCGCTGCAACGCCAAGATCGCCTGCGCGATCGATGCTTCGGCAAGCCCGCCCATCTGGCTGATCAGCCCGCGCAACTTGCCGATATCGGTGTCGAATGCCTTGACGGTGTGTTCCATGATGGGGGTCCTCAGCCGTACCGGCCGGTGATGTAATCCTTCGTCCGTTCGGCCTTGGGATTGGTGAAGATGTCCGACGTCGCGCCGAATTCGACGAGATGGCCGAGGTGGAAAAACGCGGTCCGCTGCGACACGCGCGCCGCCTGCTGCATGTTGTGCGTGACGATGACGATCGCGTAGCGGCCTTTCAGTGCGTGGATCAGCTCCTCGATCTTCGCCGTCGCGATCGGATCGAGCGCGCTGCACGGTTCGTCCATCAGGATGACTTCGGGATCGACCGCGATCGCGCGGGCGATGCACAGACGTTGTTGTTGTCCGCCCGACAAGGCGGTGCCGCTGTCGCTCAGTCGGTCCTTGACCTCATCCCATAGCCCCGCGCGGCGAAGCGACGTCTCGACCACCTCATCGAGCGCGGCCTTGCCCTGCGTCAGGCCGTGGATGCGCGGGCCATAGGCGACATTTTCGTAGATCGATTTGGGAAACGGATTGGGCTTCTGAAACACCATGCCGACGCGCGCGCGCAGCTGCACGACATCCATGTCGGGGCCATAGATATCCTCGCCGTCCAGATGGATCTGCCCCTCGACCCGCGCGCTCGGGATCGTGTCGTTCATTCGGTTGAGCGTGCGCAGAAAGGTCGATTTGCCGCAGCCCGACGGGCCGATGAACGCGACCACCTCATCCTGCGTGACGTCGATCGACACATCGTCGATGGCACGGTTGGCGCCGTAAAAGACGCTGACCCCCCGTGCGGTAATTTTGGCGCGCGCCGTGATCTTGGGGGTCGTCATGGTCACCAGCGTGTCTCGAATTTGTTGCGGAGGTAGATGGCAAGGCCGTTCATCGCGAGCAGGAAGACGAGCAGCACGATGATCGCGGCGCTGGTCTTTTCGATGAAGCCACGACTGACCTCGTCCGACCAGAGGAATATCTGCACCGGCAGCACCGTCGCGGGATCGGTGATGCCACCGGGCGGCGCGGCGATGAAGGCGCGCATCCCGATCATCAGCAGCGGCGCGGTCTCGCCGAGCGCGCGTGCCATACCGATGATCGTGCCCGTCATGATGCCAGGTAGCGCAAGCGGCAGGACATGGTGAAATACGACCTGAACCGGCGACGCGCCCACCGCCAACGCGGCATCGCGGATCGACGGCGGCACCGCCTTGATCGCGTTGCGCCCGGCGATGACGATGACCGGCATCGTCATCAGCGCCAGCGTCAACCCACCGACCAGCGGCGCGGATCGCGGCAGATGAAACGTGCCCAAAAACACCGCAAGGCCGAGCAGGCCAAAGATGATCGACGGCACCGCCGCCAGATTGTTGATCGATACCTCGATCAGGTCGGTCCACCGGTTCCGGGGCGCATATTCTTCAAGATACAATGCGGCGAAGGTGCCGATCGGAAAGGCGAGCAGCAGCGTCACCGCCATCGTCAGCAACGACCCCTTGAGCGCGCCCCAGATACCGACCCGCGTCGGATCGGTCGAATCGGCGTGGGTGAGGAAATCGATATCGAACCCGCGCGACGTGACGCCCGCTCGGCTGAGTCGCGCGAATTGCGCCTCGGCGTCGGGTGTCCCTTCGCCCTTGGCCGCGACATCGATATCGGCGGCGACGGGTATTTGGGCGATGAAGCGCCGGGACAGTAGAGTCGGGTCTGCCTTGACCGCATCGCGGACCGTCAGCCACGCGCCGTCGGACAGCAACTCCGCCCCGCCCGGTCCGTAAGCAGCGGTTGCCGCCGCATCGACCGCGCCTTCGAGCCCAGCGCCCGCCAGCGCCAGGTCGCCGCTGCGCCCCGCCACCCGGTCGGGCGTAATGTCGAGCCGCAATTCGATCGGCAGTGCCACCCGGGTTTCGGTAAACCCGCTCACCCCCTGCCACAGCATCGAGGCGAGCAGGAAAACGAGGAACCCGACCGAGAGCCACACCGCCGCCAGCCCCATCACACGAAATCGGCGTTCCGCAGCATAGCGCCGCCGCGTCCGCCGTCGTGACGCCTGTGTCGACCAGTCGGTCGGTCGCCGCAAGACCGGCTCGGCAGTGCCCGTCGGCACCTCGGGAACGATCGCCTTACTCATAAGCTTCGCGATATTTCTTCACGACGGTCAGCGCGACGATATTGAGTAGCAGCGTGATGACGAACAATGTCAGCCCAAGCGCGAACGCCGCCAGCGTCTTCGCACTGTCGAACTCCGCCTCGCCCGTCAGCAGGTCGACGATCTGTTTGGTGACCGTCGTCGCGCTGGCAAAGGGATTGGCGGTCAGCGTCGCGACGCCGCTTGCCGCCATCACGACGATCATCGTCTCCCCGATCGCGCGACTGACCGCGAGCAGGACACCGCCGACGACACCGGGCAGCGCGGCGGGGACGAGCACCTTGCGAATCGTCTCCGAACTCGTCGCGCCCATCGCCAGACTGCCATCGCGCATCGCGGCGGGGACGGCGGAAAGCGAATCGTCCGCCATCGAACTGACGAACGGGATGATCATGATCCCCATCACCAACCCCGCCGCGAGCGCGCTTTCGGACGAGGCATTGGCGATGCCGAGCGAGATGCCGAGTTGCCGGACGGCGGGCGCAACCGTCAGCGCGGCGAAATAACCATAGACGACGGTCGGTACGCCCGCGAGCATCTCCAGCGTCGGTTTGATCCAGGCCCGCGTCGACGAGCGGGCATATTGCGTCAGATAGATCGCGCTCATCAGCCCGAACGGAATCGCGACCGCCATCGCGATCACCGCGCCGATGAAGAACGTGCCCCAGAATAACGGCACCGCGCCCAGGCTTGCGCCCGGATCGCTGTCGCTGATGACTTGCGGGCTCCAATGCGTGCCGAACAGGAAATCGAATACCGGCACCTGCGCAAAGAACCGTCCCGCTTCCCATAGCAACGATGCGACGATCCCCAGCGTCGTCAGGATCGCGATCAGCGACGCGGCGAGCAGCAGCGTCATGACGACCCGTTCGACCTGCGTCCGCGCGCCGAAATCCGCTCGGACCCGTGTGTAGGTGAACGCGCCGCCCGCAAAGGCGAGCAGCAACGCGATCGCGCTGGCGATCCAGTCATATCGCGACTGCGCCGCAGCATAAACGGGGGCAAGCGTCCGCGCGAGGTCGTGAAACGCACCGTAGCTGCGCCCCGTCGCCAGATTGCGCGCCTCCGCCAGAATCGACGCGCGTTCGAACCCCGGCGCGGGCAGCCGTGCCGCCAGCGGATGCGCGAGCACCGCATCGGTCACCAGCCCGGGCGAGGTCAACGCCCAGATGCCAAGAAAGACGAGCGGCGGTGCCACTGTCCACAACGCGACGAACCATGCATGATGACCAGGCTGCGAACTGAACCTTTGAAGGTTGCCGCGCCGAAACGCCGCCGCGCGCATCCGCGCCGCGAGCCCGCCGACCAGCGCCAGCCCGAGCACCAGGATAACGATCGACACGCCGCTCATGACAGCGCCGCGGGATCGAGCGGGGTTTCGCGCGCGATGATCGCCGCCGACCGCGCCTGGACCGCAGGCGGGGCCGCGATCAACCCGCGCCGGACGAGCGGCCCCGTTTTCGACCAGTTCGCGGCATATAGCTTCAGGAAATCGCGAAGCCCCGGCACTGCGTCGAGATGCGCCTTTTTTACATAGACATAGAGCGGGCGCGATCCGGGATAGGCCCCGCTCGCGATCGCATCATAGGTCGGCGCGACACCGTTGATCGCGACCCCCCGAACGGTCGCCGCATTCTGTTCGAGATAGCTATAGCCGAACACCCCCAGCGCGGTCGGATCGGCGGCGAGTTTCTGGACGATCAGATTGTCGTTCTCCCCCGCATCGACATAGACGCCGTCTTCGCGGATGCGCGTGCACAGTGCCGTGTGCGCGTCGGGGTCGCTGATCGCCAGTGGCTTTGCCGCCGGGTTCGTTTCCTGGCACCCGCGCGTCAGGATCAATTCGGTCAGCGCATCGCGCGTGCCGCTGGTCGAAGGTGGCCCGAAGACCTTGATCCGCGTCGCGGGCAGCGTCGGATTGACGTCACGCCAAGTGCGCGCGGTGTTGGGCTTGCCCCCAGGCATCGCGGCGAGTGCGCGATAGATGTCGGCGGGCGTCAGCGTCATCGCCGCCCCTGCGGTCGATTCGGCGATCGCGATGCCATCGATCCCCACCTGGATTTCCAGTATGTCCCGCGCGCCGTTGGCGGCACAGGCCGCATATTCGCTCCGCTTCATCCGCCGCGAAGCATCCTCCAGATCGGGATGACTAGCCCCGATCCCGGCGCAGAATAATTTCATCCCCGCCCCCGTCCCCGTCGATTCGATCACGGGTGCGCGGGCGTCGGGATTGTTGGCGACGAACTGCTCGGCGATCAGCGTCGTGAAGGGATAAACCGTCGACGATCCGACCGCGGTGATCTGTGCGCGCGCGCCCGCTCCCCCGCCGCTCGCCTGATCGGCGCAACCGGCGAGCGCCAAGATTGCGCCCAAGAAGACATAACGAAGCATCGATTCCCCATGCGCTTTTCGCGAATCCTCGCTGGCGCCGTTCGGGGAGATCCCTTGTTACATCGCTGTTATCCTTTTATGACAGCGGTCCCGCCCGGCACCCCGGGGTCAACGGGCGGCAAGGTCACCGACACCGTCGTACCCACGCCCAACCGGCTGTTGATATCGAGCCGTCCACGGTGCCGCTCGACGATATGCTTGACGATCGCCAGGCCAAGACCCGTCCCCCCCAATGACCGGCTGCGCCCCGCATCGACGCGATAGAATCGCTCGGTCAGGCGCGGGATATGTTCGGGCGCGATCCCTTCTCCCTCATCGGCGATCGACACGCGGACCATTCCCGACCGGTCATGCGACAGGCGGACGGTGACGAGCGTTTCGGCCCGTCCATATTTCATCGCATTGCCGATGAGATTGTGGATCAGCTGGGACAATTGCGCGCGGTCGCCGATCACGTGCGCGACATCCGCCGACATTTCGAGCGTCACGTCGCCCGCCCGCGCTCGTTCGGCATCCTGCAATTCCTCACACACCTCTCGGATCAGCGCGGCGAGATCGATCGCGGTCGGCGGCAGGCGATATTTTTCGGCCTCGATCCGCGATAGCGAGATCAGGTCCTCGACCAGCCGCTGCATCCGGCGCGCCTCCTCGAACATCACCTTCAGGAACCGTGCGCGCAGGGTGGGGTCA
>JAPKCG010000159.1 GCA_028823055.1 Sphingomonas bacterium | reverse complement strand
GAATGGATTCATCAGTGCTCGATGGATCAGCTTCGGGCGTTGCCATCGCGATCGTAGCCACCATCAGGAGAGCTGTTGAGGCGCAGAGGCTCCGTAGTGGCATCACGTAATTTTCCGTTCTCGGTTCAGGGTTATGCGGTTGGTCCAGCGATAGCTTGGATAACGCGACACTCGGCCATCGTTTTGGCCGAACAGCCGGCAGCGCTCATTGCAGCCAGTTCATCGCGCAGCGCGCCTAGCTGGCGAAGGCGCTCCTCAACATCGGCGAGATGACGTGATGCGATCTCAGTGGCTTCCCCGCAGTCGCGGTCCGGCTGATCGGCGAGTGCGAGCAAGGAGCGGATCTCGTCGATGGAAAAGCCGAGACGCCTACCGTTTCGTATGAAGTTGAGACGATCGGTGTCCGACGCCCCGTAAGTGCGCCGGCCTGAGGTCGTGCGAGCGGGGCGGCCGAGTAAGCCGATGCCCTCATAGAAGCGGATCGTCGTGACCTTGGTCGCGGTGGCTTTCGCCAGTTCGCCGATTTGCATTCGAATGCCCGCTTTCTGCTGCCGGAATTACAATGAGCTTGATTCTACAGCTACTGTAGAATGTAGGGAAGATTGATGATGCGGCACAGGCGATTGCCTGCGGCTGCAAATTCTGACGAGAGGTGCCCGTGCCAAGTGATCTGATCAGCGCCCAGCGCACACCGGCCGGCGATACTGGAGACGGAGAGCGCTTCGTCCAAGAGGTGAGACCCTTCTATCCCTTTCTCCCCGCCTTGATGGTGCGGGTTCAGCGGACTTCACGTGGATATCTAGAGATGGGCTGAACTCGGATGTTCGCGCTGCTGGCGAAGCGGTTCCTTGCCAGCGGCGTTCAGCTCAGGTGACCGGTTTATCGAGGACGAACGAATGAACGACAGCTTCGACATCATCGTAATCGGCGGGGGCACGGCAGGCTATCCCGCCGCCATCCGCGCTTCACAGCTCGGGATGAGCGTCGCGTGTGTCGAACGTGGCGCCACGCTTGGCGGCACCTGTCTCAATGTCGGCTGCATTCCCTCCAAGGCTCTTCTCCATTCGACGGAGCTGTTTGCCGACCTCAGCGAGGGGCTTGAGAAGCATGGTATCGGCGTCAGCGGCGTTGCCCTCGACTTGGCGCAAATGATCAGCCGCAAAAATGAGGTCGTCGCTGGGCTTACCAAGGGCGTCGAACACCTCTTGAAAAAGAACAAGGTGGAATGGGTGAAGGGAAGCGCCCGTTTCACGGCACACGATCGCCTCGCCGTCGATCTGGCCGAGGGTGGCGCTCGATCTCTGACGGCAACCAAGGGGATCATCGTAGCAACCGGCTCGGATGTCGCGCGGCTGCCAGGTATCGACATTGATGAGGAGCGCGTCGTCTCGAATACGGGCGCGCTCTCGTTGAAGAAGGTGCCGGATCATCTGGTCGTCATCGGCGGCGGCTATATCGGCCTTGAACTGGGCTGCGTCTGGCGTCGGTTGGGCGCCAGGGTGACTGTGATTGAGTTCCTCGAGAGCATCGTGCCCAGCATGGATCGCGAGATCTCGCGACACCTGCTTAAAACGCTGAAGCAGCAAGGGCTAGACTTCCGGTTCCAGACCAAAGTGACGAGCGTCGAGAAGCGCCCCGACGACCTGCTTATCGCCATCGAGCCGTCAAACGGCGGTGCAACCGAGACCCTCGCGGCCGACGTCGTGCTGGTCGCAGTGGGCCGTAGACCCTACACAGACGGCCTAGGGCTGGACCAAGTCGGTGTCTTGCTCGACCCCAAGGGCCGCATACCTGTGGAGCTTGGTTTCAAGACTGTTGTCCCCGGAATTTACGCTATCGGCGACGTTATCGCGGGACCGATGCTTGCGCACAAAACGACGCTGGATGGGGTGCGCTGCGTGGAGGGGATCGCCGGCCGCTATCCAGGGGTCGACTACAACACCGTACCCGCCGTCATCTACACCTCTCCCGAGGTCGCGAGCGTTGGCAAAACGGAAGAGGAACTGAAGGCAGCCGGCGTCGACTACAAGTCCGGCACATTCCCGTTCCTGGCGAACAGCCGCGCGCGATGCAACGGCGACACCCGCGGGCTCACGAAGCTGCTGGCAGACGCGAAGACCGATCGCCTGCTCGGCGCTCACATTATCGGGCCGGACGCCGGAACGATGATCCACGAGGCCGTACTGGCCATGGAATATGGTGGGACGACTGAGGACATCGCGCTGACGACGCACGCCCATCCCACCTTGCCGGAGTCGCTGAAGGAGGCCGCTCTCGTCCTGCTCGGCCAAGGCATGCACATATGATCCAGAGCAAGGGCGCCGAGGCCTTTCTTTCCATCTACCGCCAAGGCTTTGTGCGAGTCGCTGCCTGCCGGCCGCGCTGCCGGGCCGCCGATCCCACGTTCAACCTCGCACAAACCATGGAACTAGCCCGCGAGGGCGACGCTCAGGCAGTAGCGCTGATGGTTTTCCCGGAACTGGGACTTTCGGGCTACTCAATTGACGATCTCCTGCTTCAGCGCGCGTTGCTCGACGAAGTTGAAGCGAGGATTATAGATCTGGTCGAGGCAAGCCGGACGTTGAGGCCGGTTCTCCTCGTGGGAGCGCCGTTACGGCGCGAAGGTCGGCTCTACAATTGTGCTGTCGCCATCCACCGGGGTCGGATTCTTGGTGTGGTACCAAAAGGCCACCTTCCCAATTACCGTGAGTTTTATGAGAAGCGGTGGTTCGCCTCCGGCCGTGACGTGCGTGGCGAGATCTATGTTGGAGGCGAGCCAGTTCCTTTCGGAATGGATTTGCTGTTCCAGGCTGACGACGTCGACGGCCTGATCTTCCACACTGAAATTTGCGAGGACGTTTGGGCTCCTGCACCCCCAAGCGACTTTGCCGCGCTCGCCGGCGCGCTGATCCTGACGAACCTTTCGGCAAGCAACATCGTGGTGGGCAAGGCGGACACACGACGGCGCCTCTGCGAGCTGCAGTCCGGCCGCTGCTGGGCAGCTTACATCTACTCCGCGGCCGGATACGGAGAGTCGACCACTGATCTCGCTTGGGATGGCCAGGCCTGCATATACGAGCTGGGAGCTCAGCTCGCGGAAACGGAGCGGTTCAGCGTCGCGTCCCAGATGGTCATTGCGGACATCGACGTGGAGCGGTTGCAACTAGAGCGCATGCGGACCGGCACCTTCAACGAGGCCGCTATCGCAAACGGGATGCCGGACCGGCGATTCCGACGTGTGTCCTTCCATCTCGATCCCCCGATGGGCGATCTCGGGCTGAGACGGAACATCGATCGTTTCCCCTTCGTACCTGATGATCCGGCCCGTCTCGACCAGGACTGCTACGAGGCGTTCAACATCCAGGTCAGCGGGCTTGCGAGGAGGCTGGAAGCAACCGGTTTAGCCAAGATCTGCATCGGCGTGTCCGGAGGGTTGGATTCGACCCATGCCTTGATCGTCGCGGCAAAGGCGTTCGATTTGCTTGGGCGTCCACGTACCGACATTCTCGGATTTACAATGCCTGGCTTCGCCACCAGCGCCAGGACGAAGTCCAATGCCCACGCCTTGATGAGTGGGCTCGGTGTGACCGCCGAGGAGATCGACATCAAGCCGCTTGCCAACCAGATGCTAGCGGATTTGCAGCACCCGTTCGCAACCGGCGAACCGGTCTACGACACGACTTTCGAAAACGTGCAGGCGGGACTCAGGACGGATCTTCTGTTCAGAGCTGCCAACCAGCGTAACGCCTTGGTGCTCGGCACCGGCAACATGTCGGAGCTTGCACTTGGCTGGTGTACCTACGGTGTCGGCGACCACATGAGCCACTACAACGTGAATGGCTCGCTTCCGAAGACTCTCATTCAGCACCTGATCCGGTGGACGGCTTCGAACCGGCTGTTCGATACCAATGTCACAGACGTCCTTCTGGACGTTCTCGGGACTACGATATCGCCCGAGCTCATCCCGCAGGCGAGCGAAGGAGAATCGCAGAGCACCGAAGGCAAGATCGGACCGTATGAGCTCCACGATTTCTGGATCTACTATTTCACCCGGTTCGGGCTGCGGCCCTCGAAGATCGCTTTTTTGGCATTCCACGCTTGGCAGGACGTTAGTGCGGGAAGCTGGCCGCCGGGGTTTCCCGAGGAGCAAAAGCGCGCCTACGAGGTGGGCGTCATCCGCGCCTGGCTTGAGGTGTTCTTACACCGCTTCTTCGCTAACCAGTTCAAGCGCTCTGCTCTGCCGAATGGACCCAAGGTCACGACCGGCGGATCGCTATCCCCACGCGGCGACTGGCGCATGCCTTCGGACGCGCATGGACAGGTCTGGATCGACGAGCTGCGTCGCAACGTGCCCGAAGGCCTTGACGTTATGGCCGATCCCTCGACGCAAACAGCGATTATTGTACCGGCTGAAGCCAAGCCTATCGTGCGGTAATGTTGCACTCGCTACGCTATTGCGGGCGTGGGCGGCAGTCTTCCCCGGCGGACGGGCTTAGCTTCAGACGCGGGCCGTCGCGATGCTTGATAGATCGGTTGTCGGATCCATCGGCACCCCGGCTTCCTTGCGCTCGGAATAGCGATCGATAAGCTGGTCAGCATGTGGACGGAGCAAGACGGTGAAGCGGACCAACTCCTCCATCACGTCAACGATGCGATCATAGTAACTCGAGGCCTTCATCCGCCCGGCGTCGTCAAACTCGTTGAACGCCTTGGCGACCGATGATTGATTGGGGATGGTGAACATCCGCATCCAGCGGCCGAGCACGCGCAGTGTGTTGACGCTGTTGAACGACTGCGATCCCGCTGACACCTGCATCACCGCCAGCGTGCGCCCCTGCGTAGGGCGCATGCCGCCCATGTTCAGCGGCAGATGGTCGATCTGCGTTTTCATGATGCCCGTGATTTGACCGTGTCGCTCGGGGCTGCACCAGACCTGTCCTTCCGACCATAGAGAGAGCTGCCGCAACTCATGAACGGCCGGGTGGTCGTCGCCCGCCACTTGATCGGGCAACGGTAGCGTCGACGGATCGAAAATCCTCGTCTCGCACCCGAAAAAGTGAAGAAGGCGCGCAGCTTCCTCGATGCATAGCCGCGAGAAGGAGCGCTCGCGCAAACTTCCGTAGAGCAGCAGGATGCGCGGTGCGGGATCAGCCGGACCGAGACCGAGCGCAGGCCGCTGGTGGGCATAGGCCGGATCGAGTGCGGGTAGATGGTCGGGTTCGGACAGGTCGCGAAGAGGCATTGAACATTCCAAAGTCAGATAGGGCCGGCGTTACGCACCACGCGGCGCGAGCAGGATCACGCAAGTTCCGATGAGACATAGGGCCGCGCCACCCACGTCCCAGCGGTCGGGCCGAACGCCCTCGACGCTCCACAACCACCGCAGTGAGGCGCAGATGTAGATGCCGCCATAAGCGGCGTAGGCGCGCCCTGCCGCATCGCTGTCCACGCGGGTCAGCAGCCAGGCAAAGACGACGAGGGACGCTATGCCTGGCGCGAGCCACAGGGGTGACTTTCCCATGCGCAGCCAAGCCCAGAAGGCAAAGCATCCCCCAATTTCAGCAAGCGCCGCTGCGATGTAGATCAGGGCTGTCATCCAAGAGTGATCCTCAATGCCAAGGCGCCGAGCGTGATGAGCAGTACCGGCACGGTCAGCGTGACGCCGACGCGGAAATAATAGCCCCATCCGATCCGCACGCCCTTCTGACCGAGAACGTGAAGCCACAGCAACGTCGCGAGAGACCCGATCGGCGTCAGCTTCGGGCCGAGGTCGCAACCGATTACGTTTGCGTAGATCATTGCTTCCTTGACCGCGCCGGTCGCGTGCGCCGCGTCGATCGACAGCGCCCCGACCAGCACGGTCGGCATGTTGTTCATCACCGACGAGAGAATGGCCGCGATGATGCCCGTTCCGAAGGCCGCACCCCACACACCGCCTTGTGCCGTGCGATCGAGCAGCGCGGCGAGGTGATCGGTCAGGCCGGCGTTCCGCAGGCCGTAGACGACCAGGTACATGCCGAGCGAGAAGATCACGACCTGCCACGGCGCGCCTCGCAGTACCTTCCGTGTCTCGATTACATGGCCGCGCCCGGCGATCACCAGGAGCAGGATCGCGCCGGCAGCGGCAACTGCGCTTACCGGTACGCCGAGGGGCTCGAGTAGGAAGAAGCCGGCGAGCAGAAGCGCCAGGACAACCCAACCGGCGCGGAAGGTCGCGGCATCACGAATAGCCTCATGGGGCGCGCGCAGCGCTCCGACATCATAGGCTTGTGGAATGTCACGGCGGAAGAACAGCATCAGTGCGCCCAACGTGACGGCGATCGACACGAGATCGACCGGCACCATCACGGAGGCATATTCACCGAAGCCGACTTTGAAGAAGTCGGCCGACACGATGTTGACGAGGTTGGAGACGACCAGCGGCAAACTTGCCGTGTCGGCGATAAAGCCGGCCGCCATGACGAACGCCAGCGTCGCCTTGTCCTTGAAGCCCAGCGCGCGCAGCATGGCGATGACAATCGGCGTCAGGATCAGCGCCGCGCCGTCATTGGCGAACAACGCGGATACTGCCGCGCCCAGCAGCACGATGAGAACGAACAGCCTCAGGCCATGCCCTCTGCCCCAGCGTGCGACATGGAGTGCTGCCCATTCAAAGAACCCGGCCTCGTCGAGCAGCAGACTGATGACGATGATCGCGACGAAAGCAGCGGTCGCGTTCCAGACGATGCCCCACACCACCGGCACGTCCGAGAGAGTGACGACGCCAGCGAGCAAGGCGACGACGGCACCGCCCATCGCGCTCCATCCAATGCCCAGCCCTTTCGGTTGCCAGATGACGAGCGCGATCGTGGCGACAAAGATCAGGACGGCAAGAAGCATCAGGCGACGCGCTGACCCGAAGCGTTCACGACTTGCTCGCCATCCTCCTTGACGAACGCGCCTTGCTGGCCTGTCTGCAGCAGATCGAGG
>JAPKCG010000158.1 GCA_028823055.1 Sphingomonas bacterium | reverse complement strand
ACCATCAGACCGTCGTCGCGGGCGAACAGGGCGAGGTGCTGCAGAGTGCGTATGATGCGCTGGCTGCCGAAGAACCCAAAAAGGCCGCCGCACCGCTCGCTACACTCGCCGACTCGTCGCGCGATGGTTATCGCGCGCTCGCGCTCATCACGCAGGCGGACGTGCTGCTTCAGAAGAACGACCTGAAGGGCGCTGCGCAGAAATTCGCCGAAGTCGCGAACGATAACTCGCTGCCGCAGCCGTTCCGCGATCAGGCGCTCGTGCGTCAGACCGCAGCCGAATTCGATACGATGAAGCCCCAGGCGGTCGTCGAACGGCTCCGCCCGTTGGCGGTGCCCGGCAACGCCTTTTTCGGCAGCGCGGGAGAAATGACGGCGATCAGCTATTTGCGGATGAACCGCAGCGACCTTGCCGGGCCGTTGTTCAAGAAATTGGCAGGCGATGAAGGCGTGCCCGAATCGATCCGTCAACGCGCGGTTCAGATGTCAGGTGCAGTGGGGGTCGACGCGGTTCCCCAGAACGAGGATCAGAAAAGCAAATGACGTCCAAGTATCGCGTATCGGTCGGGCTGGCCGCCATGATGGCATTGTCCGCCTGCGGCATCTTCAAGGGCAGCGGGCCGAAAAAGACCCCGACGGTGGGCGAACGCGTGCCGATTCTGGTGTCCGAAAACGGCATCAAGACCGATGACGGTATCGCCGATATCCAGGTGCTGCTGCCCGCACCCGCCGCGAATGCGAGCTGGACGCAACCCGGCGGCAATGCCGCCAAATCGATGGGTCAGCTTGCACTGGCGGACAGTCCGACCCGGATCTGGACTGCGGACATCGATGGCGGGTCGAACCGCGAACGCCTTGCCGCGTCACCGGTCATCGCCGATGGCAAGGTCTTCGTAACCGACGTGACCGCGAAGGTTTATGCCTTTTCCGCCGATACCGGCGCAGAGCTCTGGTCGAGGGACATTGCGGGGACGAAGCAAAATACCAACGCGCGATTCGGTGGGGGCGTCAGCTATGACGACAATCGCGTCTATGCCTCGGACGGGCTGGGCGATGTCGTTGCGCTCAACGCGAATGACGGCAGCGAAGTGTGGCGCGTGAAGCCGGGTGGGCCACTGCGCGGGTCGCCGACGATCGCCAATGGCGTCATCTATGTGCTGAGTCAGGATAACCAGTTGTTCGCGATTAGCGAAGATACGGGCAAGGTGAACTGGGTTCAGGCGGGCACGCTCGAATCGCAGGGCGTGTTCGGCGTCGCAGCACCCGCGGCAAGCCAGGGCACCGTGGTGGCGGGTTTTTCGAGCGGCGAACTCAACGCCTATCGCTACGAAAATGGCCGCGTGCTGTGGGGCGATGCGCTGTCGCGGACGTCGACGACGACGTCGGTGTCGAGCCTTGCCGATGTCGATGCCGATCCGGTCATCGATAAGGGTCAGGTCTATGCGGTCGGTGAGGGTGGCCGCATGGTCGCGCTGGAACTCGATACCGGGCGGCGGCTGTGGGAACAGAATTTCGCGGGTATTTCGACGCCCTGGGCGGCGGGTGAATGGATTTTCGTCGTCACCGACGACGCGCGACTGATCGCGCTGGCGCGGACGACGGGCAAGGCGCGCTGGATCGCGCAGCTGCAGCGCTTCAAGAATCAGAAAAAGCAGAAGGGCGATCAGGTAACCTGGTTCGGTCCCGTCCTCGCGGGCAATCGGCTGATCCTGACCAATTCGCTCGGGCAGATCGCCTATGTGAACCCAGGCGACGGCAGCGTGTTGTCGACGGTCGAGACGAAGGCGCGTTTTTCACTGCCCCCCGTCGTCGCCAACTCGACGCTTTACACGCTGGATGAAAAGGGTCGTGTTTCCGCCTATCGGTAACATCCGGTGCCAGCACCGGACGTGGTTCGATGGCGGTCGCGCTTGTTTGGTTCACCCCGCGCCAAATCTGGCGTAGGGCGGGCCGATGTCCCGTCTTCCCACCGTTGCGATCGTCGGTCGCCCCAATGTCGGTAAATCGACGCTGTTCAACCGCCTTGTCGGCAAGAAGCTCGCGCTGGTCGATGACCGGCCCGGCGTCACGCGGGACCGGCGGGAGGGTGATGCGCATCTGATCGGCCTCGATTTCCGCATCATCGATACGGCGGGTTATGAAGACCACGACGCACAGTCGCTGCCCGGCCGGATGCGGATGCAGACCGAGGCGGCCGTCGCGCAGGCCGATGTCGCACTGTTCCTGTTCGATTCGCGCGCGGGCATCGTGCCGCTCGACGAAGAGATCGCGCGCTGGCTGCGCGCCTCCACCACCCCCGTCATCCTCGTTGCCAACAAGGCGGAGGGGCGCTCGGGCGAACAGGGGATCCTCGAATCGCTGAGCCTCGGTTTTGGCGACCCCGTCCAGATGTCCGCCGAACATGGCGAGGGTGTCGCCGATCTGTTCGAGGCGTTGTTGCCGCATCTCGAAAAGGACGACGAGATCGTCCAGCCGGACGACGAAGGCGAGGAAAACTTCGACGGGCCGCTCAAGCTGGCGATCGTCGGGCGCCCCAATGCGGGCAAATCGACCCTGGTCAACCGGATGCTGGGTGAGGATCGGATGATCACCGGCCCCGAAGCCGGGATCACGCGCGATTCGATCGCGATCGACTGGTTGTGGGAACCCGCGGGCGGGGAGGCGCGGCAGGTGCGGCTGATCGACACTGCGGGGATGCGCAAACGCGCAAAGGTGCAGGACAAGCTTGAGAAGCTTTCGGTGGCCGATGCGCTCCATGCGGTCGATTTCGCCGAAGTCGTCGTGCTGCTGCTTGATGCGACATTGGGGCTTGAGGCGCAGGATCTGCGGATTGCGGACAAGGTGCTCGAAGAGGGCCGTGCGCTCGTCATCGCGCTGAACAAATGGGACGTCGCGGAGAATGCGTCATCGCTTTTCAACGGCGTCAAACGCGCGCTTGAGGATGGGCTGAGCCAGGTCAAGGGCGTCACCGTCCTCACCGTCTCGGCGGCGACGGGCAAGGGGATCGATCAGCTGATCCAGGCCGCATTCGATACGCGGGAGGCATGGTCGAAACGCGTCGGTACGGGTGAGCTCAACCGCTGGTTCGAACGCGCGATCACCGCCAATCCGCCGCCCGCCCCCGGTGGCAAGCGGATCAAGATGCGTTACGTCACACAGGTCAAGACGCGCCCGCCCAGCTTCGTGATCTTCGGCACGCGGGTCGATCAGCTGCCCGCAAGCTACGAACGCTATCTGGTCAATTCGATGCGCAAGGAATTGGGTTTCGGTGCGGTTCCGGTGCGATTGAGCCTTCGCGCACCAAAAAATCCGTTCGACCCCTGATTTACGCTATGGTGAACACGCGTTCTTTACCCTTTGGGTCTAGCGCTGTCTGACAGCACCCTGCCATGCCGGCGCCGGTGCATGGGAGACCGACGTGTCGTTCGAAGGTAGCACATTGGTGGATTGGAACGCATACGCGGTGACCCGCCGCGAACTCGGACCAGGCTTCGTGCGTATCCTTGGCTATTTCCGCGAAGACGGGATCAAATCGGTCGCCGCGATCGAGGAGGCCATGCGCGCCAACAATGCCGCCGCGATGGTCATTCCCGCGCATACGCTGAAGGGGGAGGCGCGTCAGTTCGGTGCCGAACCGCTCGGTGCGCTCGCCGAAAAGATCGAAACGATCGCGCGCGATGCGGTCGAACAGCATGACGGGTGCGAACACGCGCTCGTCGATGTCGCGAAGCTGCGCGCGCTGTTCGAACAAACGCTTCAACTATTGGAGCGCGAGGCGACCCCGATCGTCACGGCGCGCAAACCGATGGGCGGCTTCGGACGCAAAATCTGACGCGAGCGGATCGGGCCGCGCGAGAGTGGCGCCGTATCGTTCTGCCAGCGACGGTCGCCGGCGCTTATCACCGACGACCAACCCCCGAAGACCCGGCTGCTGCATGGATAGCGGCGCTCAGCCAGCCTTGTTCAGATAAGGCGCGGCGTTTCCCTTGGACGCGTCATGCTGGCTGATGCTGTTTAGCTGAACGTAATTCTGGATGCCCATTCGCGCGATCATTTCGAACTGGCGTTCGAGCGTGTCGACATGCTCCTGCTCACTGGCGAGGATATGCGCGAACAACTCGCGGCTCACATAATCCTTCACCTCCTCGCAATAGGCGATGGCTGCGGTCAGCTGTTCGACGGCTTCGAGTTCGATCGCGAGATCGGCCTTGAGGATCTCTTCCACCGTTTCGCCGATACGCAACCGGCCGAGCAGCTGAAAATTGGGCAGGCCTTCGAGGAACAGGATCCGCTCCGACAGCATGTCGGCGTGCTTCATCTCATCGATCGATTCCTCACGCTCGAACTGGGCGAGCTTATAGACGCCCCAATTGTCGAGAATGCGGAAGTGCAGCCAATATTGGTTGACCGCGGTCAGCTCGTTTTTGAGCGCCTCATTGAGAAATTCGATAACCTTGGGGTCGCGGATGATCGCCATGTCGGAATACCTTTCGCGCGCCCTGTAAACGTGGAAATTGCGACCCGACAAGGGTCCACTCAAGTGAATTCCAGGGAGCAGGGGCTATGCGGTTGATTAGATGGCGGAACGCTCTTCAGCGATGATTGCGCGCGCCACTGCGGCACATTGACCGCATTTGGACCGGCGGCCCAACGATGCAAAAGCCTGGCACGGCGTCGAGCAACCGTCACGCGCGCAGGAGCGGACGTCGCTTTCCCGAATTGCATTGCAGATACAGACGACCATCGATCCTCCTTCGCTTTAGCGATCCGGATAGCGCTAATGCGAGTTACTCGCAAGTTATTTCAGAAGGTCGTTGTCGTTCAACTCTTCGCCACGCGGTCGTGTCGCATCGTCTGTCGTTCCCCACGTGCGAGGCTGCGCCACGCCCATTCGAGCGGGCCGTAGCGGTAGCGCGCGAGCCACCAGGGCGACCATAGCAGCATCGCCGCCCACATGATGGGGACAAGCCAATACAGATCGCCGCGCGACCATTGCGCGAACTGGCCCATCCCCCAGCCCGAAAACACGAACGTCATCGCGACGCTGGTCCCCAGATAATTGGTGAACGCCACGCGCCCGACCGCGGCCAGCCGCCGGGTGATCGCACCACGGGCGTCGATCGCGAGCATGATCAGCGCGACGTAACCGATCACGGTCACGGGACGGATCGGCTCACTCGCGACGATCGAGGCGAAATAGACCCGGCGTTGATCGAAACCGTGAGCGATCGTGTCGAGCGCCAGCGCGACATATAGCGGCAATGTCACGGCGAGGCAGACGATCGCGATCAGCACGTATCGCCGTCGTGGCCACGCCCCGGTCAGAAACCCCGAGCGATACCCCGCCATGCCGAGCAGCATCGCGCCAAGCGTCTGAAAACCGATCAGCGGCAGGATCGTCAACGGCGTCGGTTCATGCGCGAGACGATAGGTGATGCCGTCAGCGAATGTTCCCCTGATCGCTTCGATGTTGGTGAGCATCGTCGCGATGGGCGGGAGCCCGAACCCTTCGGAAAAGGCGTTCCATGTCGCGATCTGATCGGGCGTGGCGCGCGCCGCGCTGTCGACGAGAACGAACCAGAAGGTGACATCGTCGAGCAATTGCAGCGCGATGGACACGCACGCCAGCACGACCAGCCACCGCACGCCTAGCCGGGCGAACATGTAGGCGGCGGCACCGACCAGTGCATAATGGGCAAGGATATCGCCCCACCATAGCAAATAGAGGTGAAGGCAACCGATCACGAACAATGTCGCCATCCGGCGCAAATGGACCGCCGCCGCGCTGTCGCCCTTTGCCGATGCCGCGTCGATGACGACAAGCATCGATGCGCCGAAGAGGAAGGTGAACAGGCCGCGCATCTTGCCCTCGACGAAGACGAAATTCGCGAACCAGACGATACGGTCCCACCCCGTCGAGCCTCCGCCGGCGAGCGGTGAATAATACGCCGCCTCTGGCAGTGCAAAGGCGGGAAGATTCGCGAGCAGGATACCCATCACCGCGACGCCGCGCACGACATCCAGGCTGATGATACGGTCAGTGGGGGGAGCGCTCGCCATGCCCCACGCGCCTGCCACATCGCGCGGCGAATGCGCAAATCCGAACGCAGGGCGGGGTGAACTTGTCGGCACCTTGACCGGTTAAGCGATCGTTCGCGGTACGGATCGCCAAGGTCGAAATTCCACCTTGGTGTGGGTCGGCGCTCTAGCTTGCGCGGGAGGATCGATTTACGCCAGTGCGGCGTCTTCGCCCATGAGTTTGGGGAAGAAGCCCTCATGCGCGGCGCGGAGCGCGTCGAGCGTTACCGCGTGGTCGGCGCGGGGGAGTTCGAAGATCAGGCGCTTGCCGCCGGTTCTGCCCATCGGTTCCGCCTCGACGCCCGCCTCATTTGCCGCCTGGAGGAAATCGAGCAGCGCATGGTCGTGAACGGTAACGAGATAGACGCCCTGATCCTCCGCGAAGAACGCGGCGGCGCCCTCATGCGGCTGCTTCCGATCGATCATCGCACCCATATTGCCTGCCAGCGCCATCTCGGCGAGCGCGACCGCGACGCCGCCATCGGACACGTCATGGACCGCGGTCAGTTGCCCTGCCGCGATCCCCGTGCGGATGACGTTTCCAGCCTTGCGTTCGCGGTCGAGGTCGACGCGCGGCGGCGGCCCTTCCTCACGGCCATGACATTCGCGTAGCCAGAGCGACTGGCCGAGGTCGCCGCGCCGCGTGCCGATAACGAGGATGATGTCGCCCGCATCCTTGAACGCGATCGTCGCATTCTTGCGCCAGTCCCTGAGCAGTCCGATCGCGCCGATCGCGGGGGTTGGCAGGATCGCGGAGCCGCCGCCCGTTGCCTTCGATTCATTGTACAGGCTGACATTGCCGCTCACGATCGGGAAATCGAGCGCGATGCACGCCTGGCTCATACCATCGAGACAGCCGACGATCTGACCCATGATTTCTGGGCGTTGGGGATTGGCGAAATTGAGGCAGTTGGTGACCGCGAGTGGCGTCGCGCCGACGGCGGTCAGGTTGCGCC
>JAPKCG010000157.1 GCA_028823055.1 Sphingomonas bacterium | reverse complement strand
GACTTTGTAAACATTTGAAACCGTCAGTGATGTTGCCAAATCGAAATAATGCTTCGCACCGATGTGACGGAAAGGCTCGTCGATCAAGCAGCCACCGCCGCCATTCGAAACTTGGTCACCCGCATCGGTCTGGAAGTTCGGGCAGCCAGCAGGCGATGCCTGAGCAGCGGCGACATCAGCGGCGAGCTGGAGCGGTTCGAGATCGACAGGGTGGAGGTAACGCCAAAGAAGCGAAACGTCGACCTTACCAAGCGACAGGGTGGTGCGCTGGTTGAACGAGAATTCCGGCTGGATCGAGCCGCAATTGACGCTGTAGTAACCAAGACAATCACGATTGATCGATGTCGGCGTCGCCTGGAACTTGTTATAATCAGTCCAGTTGCCGGTAAACGACAGATTGATGCCTGCCTGTTCGCCGAACATCGTGCCCAGGCGGATCTTGTAGTTCGCGGTCACGTCGATACCGGCGGTTTCGATCGTGCCGAGATTCGACGAAGGACCGAACAGACCCTGGGTCGTCGCGGGATCGCCATCGAGGCCACCCGTGATCGGGTTGCGACGAATAACCGTACAATCGGCACTGCCCGCTGCTGCTGCTGAAGGCGATGTCGGGTTTGCACCGAAACAAGCCGTGATCAGATCCGCCGGGGTCGGCGAGCTGACCGCACCATCGACCTTGATGTGGTAGTAGTCGACCGTGGCGGTGAAGCCGCGGAAGAAGGTCGGCGTCAGAACCGTACCAATCGTCCAGGTCTTCGCCACTTCAGGCTGCAGGAGCGGGTTACCGCCCCCCGTCACATTTGCCTGACCAGCGGTCGGATTCTGGATCGTGCCGAGCGTAGCGACCGGCGCCCCCTGAGCAAGGCAGACTGCGCGCAGGTTGGCATTGTTGAGCGGCGACGCGCCAGCGCATGGGTCGGTGCCCAGATTGGTGAGGCCCGTCGACACTGGCGAGAACAGTTCACCGATGTTCGGCGCACGCACGGCGCGCTGATAGTTGCCGCGGATCTTGATATCGTTGACGGGTGCCCAGCTGCCGCCCGCCTTCCACGTCGTGGTGTTGAAGGTTGGATCACCGGCAGTGTCGATTTCATAGTGCGACTGACGGATACCAGCTTCCAGCGTCAACGACTGGAAGAATGGGCGATCGGTGATCAGCGGTGCAACGATTTCACCGAACCCTTCGACGACATTGAAAGCGCCCGTGATGTCTGGCTGAGCGCCACCGGCACCACCAAGTTCGCCTGGTGTCTTGGCCAGAACGTCCGAACGCTGACGCGCGGTGTACTTACGATATTCGGCACCGACCGCGAAGTTGATGTTGTCCGAAGCGAAGGGCGAGGCAAAGCCGAGGTCGCCGTTGATGACGCCGCGTGCCTGACCCAGCGTCGTCTCAACGAACGCCGTGCTGTCATCCGAAATGTAATCGGCCATCCCCGGGGTGATCGAGTTGTTGGGGCCGAAGATGTTGAGCGGCACGCAGCCGTTTGAGGGGTCGAGACAGGTATTGGTATTCGTAGCAAGCAACGACTGACGAACCCGCGACAAGAGCACGTAGTTCTGGATCGATTGCGTGTTCTTGCTGCGGCCGTAAGAACCAGTGACATCGAAGCCGATGTTGCTGGTGATATCACCACGAACGCCCGCGCGGAAGTCGAAGATCTGCGTGTTATATTCGGAGATACGCGGTCCGACTTCGGTCGTGCGGCGACGCAAACCGAAGGTGAAGGTCCGATAATCGGCGCTATTGGGATTCGTCGCTGCCGCTGCTGCCGCGCACTGCGCGGACGTCAGCGTCTGGTTGCCAGCAACCGCCGTATTCGTATCGGCATTTGCGCAAAGATAGGTACGCTGCGCCGCGCTGAGGAACGGATTGCTGACCGGGACCGTGACCGACGAACCAAAGACGCCCGACGGTGCAATGATCGTCGAGACGGTGTTGTCCGAGAACAAGCCACGCGCATAAACGGTGACGTTATCGGCAACGTCATAATGCGCCGCGCCGTACATGTTATACCGCTTGAAAGGCACCTGGAACACATTGAACGGGTTGAAGTTGAACGCCGAACGGAAGGGCGTGATGCCAGTGCCGTCGTCCGAAACCTGCTGACGCGAACGACCACCGCCGATATCGAGTGCCGATGGCGTCGTCGTCGACGATCCCTGACCCGCGACGAAGAAACGGTCGTAGGATTCGAGCGTTACCTGCGAATCCGGACGATCGCCGCCGAAATAAACGGGATCCGATTCCTGATAGCCCAGGCTGAGAACCGCGTTGCCGCGACCATCGTCGAAGTTCGCGCCCAGCGTCAGGTCGGCACGAAGGAAGTTGCCATCGCCGCGCTCGGTCAGCTGTTCGGAAACATTCGCTTCCATGCCCGAGAAATCGGAACGTGTGATGAAGTTGATGACACCCGATACGGCATCCGCGCCATATGTCGAACTCGCGCCGCCGGTCAGGACGTCGACGCGCTCGAGCAAGGCAAGCGGGATGTTGTTGAGATCGACCGCGCCGCCGAGCCCCGCAGGCGCGAGCCGCGCACCATCGAGCAGGACGAGGTTCCGGTTTGAACCGAGGCCGCGAAGGTTGACGAACGATGCGCCGCCATTGCCGTTGTTGACCTGGCTACCAATGCTCGGAACGACCCCGGGGAGCGTGCGTAGAACTTCTTCGGCGACATTGGTCTGACGAAGCTGAAGCTCACCCTGGCCAATCGTCGACACCGGCGAGCTCGACAGCAGGTTGGGATTACGGATCAGCGTACCCGTGACGACGATGTCGGTGCCGGCGGCTTCGGGAGTCGCGGCGGTCGACTGGACGCCAACCTGATCACCGGCGGCGGTGGTCGACTGCGTGTTTGCTGCGGTGGTGGGCGTATCTGCCTGCGTCTGCGCCATTGCAGGAGCGGCGATCGTCGCCATCCCCACCATCAATGTCGAAGCAAGCAACCGAGCGCGTGCTGAAGTCATATTATTGATACCCCTTGTGTAGATCCAGCCCCTTGCGGGCCTGGCGAATCCGCCGGATTGTCCGGTCCTGACCAGCGCTTTAGGCAAACCCGGTGCCTCGTCGCAATCGTCAATGCGCGAAAAGTCGCCATTTTCCGACGTTTAAGACATGATCGTGACAATTTCGCAACATCCCCCCAAAGGCTGCTGGTGGTCGACTGCCAATTGGCCCTATGATTAGGTTCTATTGATCGGTTGAGGTGATTTCATGCGGCTTGTTCATGCTTTTTCGCTGTTGGCTATCGGCGTTTGCGGTTTCGCATCGACCGGCACGTCGGCCTGGGCAGCCGAGGAGAACGCGACCAAGTCGCTTGACGAACTCGTCACGTGCAAGGCGATTGTCATCGATGCCCAGCGGCTATCCTGTTTCGATCGAGTCAGCGGCAAAATCGTCACGGCGCGCGCGTCGGGTGAATTGCTCGCGCTCGACCGTCAGAAAGTGGTCGCTAACAAACGGCGCTCCTTTGGCCTGTCAAATCAGGCCGATGCTCCATTGGGCGAACGCGCCGTCGACAAAGCCATCGCCGTGACGCAGGTGGACACGACGATCTCTGGCGTCAGACAGTCAGGATATGGGCGGTATCGGCTTGATCTCGCGAATGACACGAGCTGGCAAACGATCGATCCGCCCACATTGGAGCCACGTGTCGGTGCCGCGATCACGGTGAAGAGGGCCTCGCTGGGCGGCTTCCGCGCGACGATCGCAGGCGGACGTTCGATTCTCGTCAAGCGAGTACGCTAACCGGCCACAACCTGGCTTGCGCCTCCGGCATGACCAGATAAAACAGCTGCAATCATAGGGGTTTCTTGCAATGACAGTGATGATGAGCCGGTTGTTGCTCGGCTGTATGACAATGACGGCTGCGATTGCCCTGGCCGGATGTGGCGCCGCGGACGAGCGGCCGCAGAGTGCGAGTTCGAAGGATACGAGCGACAGCGCGGTGGCGGCGCGTAAATATGCGCGCGATCCCTATCCCTCGACCTATCATGCCTATCCCGGCGTGCCGACATTGGTCACAAACGTCACGATCTTCGACGGCGAAGGTGCGCGGATCGATCGGGGGCAGGTATTGTTCGCGGATGGCAAGATCGTCGCGATCGGACAGAGCGTCGATGTTCCGGCTGGCGTGACGACGATCGACGGGACGGGCAAATATCTCACCCCCGGCATCGTCGATATTCACAGCCATCTGGGTGACTACCCCTCCCCCAGCGTGCGGGCGCTGTCCGATGGCAACGAGGCGACCGGTCCGGTTACCGCCGATGTCTGGGCGGAACATAGCGTGTGGCCTCAGGACCCCGGTTTCGGGCGCGCGCTGGCCAATGGCGGGGTGACGACGTTGCAGATTTTGCCGGGCTCCGCGAACCTGTTCGGGGGCCGGTCGGTGGTGCTCAAGAATGTTTATGCGCGCACGACGCAGGCGATGAAATTCCCCGGCGCACCATATGGTCTCAAGATGGCGTGCGGTGAGAACCCCAAGCGCGTCTATGGGTCGAAGGGGCGCGAGCCGTCGACGCGGATGGGCAACATCGCGGTCGATCGCCAGACCTGGGCGAAGGCGCGCGAATATGATCGCAAGTGGACAAAATACGAGAAGGACGGCGGCGAAGCGCCGGGTCGCGACATCGGCATGGACACGTTGCGCGGTGTTCTCGACGGCGAAATCCTCGTCCAGAACCATTGTTATCGCGCCGATGAGATGGCGAACGTCATCGATATGTCGAAGGAATTCGGTTATCACGTCACCGCGTTTCATCACGCGGTCGAGGCGTATAAAATCGCCGACCTGCTAAAGGCCAATGGCGTATGCGCCGCGGTCTGGGCGGACTGGTACGGGTTCAAGATGGAAAGCTTCGACGGGATTGGCGACAATCTGGCGCTGCTGCAAAATGCGGGCGCGTGCGCGATGATCCATTCGGATGACGAGAATGGCATTCAGCGCCTCAATCAGGAGGTCGCGAAGGTCCTGTCCTCAGCGCGGCATTCGGGCATCCAGATTTCGGATGCGACGGCATGGGAGTGGCTGAGCTACAATCCTGCGAAAGCGCTCGGCATCGCGGACAAGACGGGCAGCCTGAAGCCCGGCAAGATGGCCGACGTCGTGCTCTGGAACGGTTATCCGTTCAGCGTTTATACCCGGCCTGAAAAGGTCTGGGTCGATGGCGCTCTGCTTTACGATGCGGATAACCCGACATTGCGGCCGGTGTCCGATTTCGAACTGGGATTGCCTGGTGCGGGAGACGTGAAATGAAGGCGCTGCTCTTTGGCTTCGCGGCGCTGATCGCCGCGCCCGTATCGGCCCAGACGGTGGCGATCACTGGCGGGACGGTCGCGATCGGCGACGGTAGCGCGCCGATCGAGAACGGCACCGTCGTGATGCGTGACGGGCGCATCGTCGCGGCGGGGCGCGGCATCGCGGTGCCCGCAGGTGCGAGCGTGATCGACGCGGCGGGCAAATGGGTATCCCCCGGCATGGTCGCGGGGTTCAGCGACCTCGGCCTGCTCGACGTCAACGGCGTCGAGGAAAGCAACGACACTGCCGCACGTAATTCGCCCTTCGCCGCCGGAATCGACATAGCCCCCGCGATCAATCCGAACGCGGTGATGATCGGCAACGAGCGGTTGGGCGGAGTTACGCGCGCAATCGTCACGCCATCGACCGCCGGATCGATCTTTGCCGGGCAAGGCGCAGTCATCGATCTGGGTGCGGATGCGAATCCGCTGACCAAGCCCCGCGCCTTCCAATTCGTCGAGCTTGGCGAAGGCGGCGCGCGCGATGCGGGGGGCAGCCGTCCGGCCGCCTACGCGATGCTGCGCGATGCCTTTGCACAGGCGCAGGATTACCGACGCAACCCGTCGGGGTTCGGCGGGCGCGAGAAGGATTCGCTGATCAAGCGCGGCGACGCCATCGCATTGCTCGATGTGCTCGACGGCAAGACCAGGCTGCTTGTCCATGTCGAACGCGCGAGCGACATCCGGTCGGTGCTGTCGCTCAAGAAGGATTATCCGAAGCTCGACCTCGTCCTGGTCGGCGCGGCGGAAGGATGGATGGTCGCGCGCGATATTGCCGCAGCGAACGTGCCGGTGATCGCGGGCGCGCTCGCCGACCTGCCCGCCGAGTTCGAGATGCTGGCGGCGACCGAGTCCAATGTGGGCCGGATGGAAGCCGCGGGCGTGAAGACCGCGCTGTCGACCGTCGGCGCGAATACGGCACCGGGCGAGCATGTCGTGCGCCAATATGCGGGCAACCTGGTCGCGATCGCCAAGGTGCCGGGATCGAGCGGGCTCGATTGGGGTCATGCGCTGGCGACGATTACCTCGGGTCCGGCGGAAGCGATCGGCATGGGCGACGAAATCGGATCGCTGCGCCCCGGTCGCCGCGCCGATGTGGTGATCTGGGACGGCGATCCGCTCGAACTATCTTCGGCCCCGGTCGCGGTCTACATCGATGGCGCGGCGCAACCGATGACGTCGCGCCAGACCAAATTGCGTGATCGCTATATGACGCCGTCCGAAGGCGCATTGCCCAAGGCTTACGAACGCTAGATCGTCGCGCCACCGACAGATCAGCCCCCCTACCCGGTGGAATAGCGGCCGAACCCCGCCTGAACGATACGTATTTTGCGCAGTTCGGGCGGGGCGGCGGGTAAAGGTGACGTTTCCCGATTGCCGGTTAGATCTCCGCAAGAGGAGGCAGGCCATGCAATTAGTCGTCCGCCACGAGGAGAAGCAATGGGGACCGGCGGGGATCGTCCTGGCGATGGTCATCGTGGCCGAAATCGCTTTTGCGATCGCGGTCATCGCGACAGGCGCGGCGCAGGGTGGCGCGGCGATGCTGGTAGCGGGTGCGCTAGCCTTCGTTTCGATCATTCTCGTCATGCTCGCGCCGATGCCTTGGGCAATCCGCATCGTGCTGATGCTGGCTATCGCGACGACCGCGCTGATGTTGTCCGTGACGCTCGACCCATTGGGGGTCAGCCGGACCGAGCGTGAAGTCACGACCCTGCTGGATGCGCCTGAGCCATCGAATGTCCCCGACGCGGAGACCGGT
>JAPKCG010000637.1 GCA_028823055.1 Sphingomonas bacterium | reverse complement strand
ACAACAAGCTCGCCGACCAGCTCAGGATGGTCGCACGGATGATCGCGGTGTCGTCAGAACTCTGCGCGCGACGTCAGGTGTTCTTCGTGTCGCTGGGTGATTTCGACATGCACGACGATCTTGCGACGCAGCACCCCGTCCAAATCGGGCGCGTCGCAAGCGCGATCCGTGCATTCTACGATACCACCGTCGCGATGGGCGTGTCGGAAAAGGTCACGAGCTTTACCGCGTCCGATTTCGGGCGGACAATGCAATCGAACGACGACGGCTCCGATCACGGATGGGGCAGCATGCATTTCGTTACCGGCGGTGCCGTGCGCGGCGGCACGATGATCGGGACCCCGCCACTGTTGGGCAGCAATACCCCCGACGACGTCGGCCAGGGGCGCCTCCTCCCCTCGATTTCGGTTGACCAATATGCCGCGACGCTGGCGAGCTGGTTCGGCGTCGGCACGGGCGACCTCACGACGGTCCTGCCGAATATGGGCAATTACAATCCGTCGACCTGGAATCTGGGCTTCCTGTAAAGGCGCTTACGATCGGCGCCCGAGACACAGCGCTGGCCGTTCGGCGCGCCCACCGGGAATCGCTCGGCGGTGCGCGGCGCGGGCGGTGATCGACCTGCGCGGGACCGGCTAGGCGCTGCCGCGTACCATCAACCGGGGCGGCATCGAGATCGACGCCGTCTCCTCCCCGTCGATCCGACGGAACAACAGATCGACCAGATGCATCGCCGCCGCATCCAGTTCCTGCCGTATCGTCGTCAGCGGCGGCATGGTGAACGCCGCCAGGCTAACGTCGTCATAGCCGACGACCGCCACCGCGCCCGGAACCGAAAGCCCGCGCTCGCTGAGCGCCCGCATCGCGCTCATCGCAATCACGTCGGATGCTGCCACCAGCCCATCGGTGTCCAATCCCGCCTCCAGCGCGTCGGCCACCGTGCGATAGGCCGCATCGGCCGTGAGATGGGCTTCCAGATGCAGATCGGCGGGAACATCGGCCTCGCGGCACGCGTCGACGAATCCGGCATGCCGCTCGGCGATCTCGGGAATATCCGTCATCCCGACAAAGGCCAGCCTGCGGCGGCCCGTCGCGATCAGCCGCTCCGCCGCCATACGCCCGCCAGCCCTGTTGTCCGTCCCGACCGAACAATAGCGCTGCCCGTCGCGATACTGACCCCAGACGACCAGCGGCGCGTAAAGGTCGGCAACCCGTTCGAGCTCGTCCTCCTGGTTCGACTGTCCGATCACGATGATCCCGTCGACCCGGCCGCTACGCGACACGTTCGCCAGCCAGCCCGGCCCGTCGGGCACGACCTTGGACAGGACAAGTTCCTTGCCCCGCACCGACAGGGCATCGGCGAGGTGGCCGATCAGCGTGATGAAAAACGGGTCCGAAAACGTCTGCGCGCTTTCGTGACCAAGCGGCAGCACAACCGCGATGGCATCGTTGCGCCCGCGCTTCAGGCTTTGCGCCGTCCGGTTGATCTGAAAGCCGTGC
>JAPKCG010000156.1 GCA_028823055.1 Sphingomonas bacterium | reverse complement strand
GGTCGATCCGGACGTTGACGATGTCCTTGGCGTCGAATTCGAAATCGAGCCACGACCCGCGATACGGAATGACGCGCGCGGCGAAGAGATACTTGCCCGATGCGTGCGTCTTGCCGCGATCATGGTCGAACAGAACGCCCGGCGACCGGTGCATCTGGCTGACGATAACCCGCTCGGTGCCGTTGATGAAGAAGGTGCCGTTGCCCGTCATCAGGGGCATGTCGCCCATATAGACGTCCTGCTCCTTGATATCGATGACCGACTTGGCTTCGGTGTCGGGATCGACCTCGAACGCGGTCAGGCGCAGCGTGACGCGCATCGGCGCGGCATAGGTGATCCCGCGCTGGCGGCATTCCTCGACGTCGAACTTGGGCGGTTCGAGGACGTAATCGTCGAAATCGAGATAGGCGGTGCCCGCGAAATCCTGGATCGGGAACACGCTGCGCAGCGTCTTTTCGAGTCCGGAGATGTGGCCGATCGACTTGTCCGACCGCAGGAACTGCTCATAGCTTTCGCGCTGAACCTCGATCAGGTTCGGCATCTGCACGACTTCGTGGATGTTGCCGAATACCTTGCGGATGCGCCGCTTTGCGGTGCTGCCGGTTTCGATCGCTTTGGTTGCCATGGGTGGGTTCGCCTCAAATCAGCCAGAATAGTGACGCACAAACAGACGCAGAAAAGCCGATCGCACCCTGTGCGTCGGCTCTCAGCGTCCATGAAACCGCCCTGTTCCTATTCGTCCGATACACTGCGCGACGGTGCATCATGTCCCGGAACCGGGGGGCGTTGAACACGGATATAGGTGTCGTGACGGACCGTGTCAAACCAGCACGTCGAGCGACCCGCCGCCGCCGCCGTCTCGGCCTGGCGATCATAAAGGGCGGTTCGTCGCACAGTGTTTGGCGCACCGCATTCGTTCACCATTGCCGCATCACACCATGATGATGACGTCCCGCCTATCGATCGCCGCGCTCGCGCTACTCACCGCGCCCGTCTTCGCGCAGACCAGTCCGGCGAGCACCGAATCCACCCCGACCCCGACCCTTACTCCGGCCCCGACCCCGGCCCAGACCCCGCCGCCGACGCCAGCACCGGGGTCGCTCGGCAGGCTCGGCGGCTTTGCCCTGCCGTCGGGCAATGGTCAGGACCGGAACGCCACGCCGCCGGTCGATCCCAGGGCGGGGCCGGATCTGGCGCCCGTGCTTCGTGCGCCCGTCCCGCGACCACCCGCCGCGACCGAGACCCCCGGCCCATCGCCGCGCGTGACCGAACCGCCCCGTCCCGCCGCTGACCGCGCGGTCTCGCGCGCGACACCAGCGCCGACAGCTGGCGCCGAGCCCGACACAACACCGGCGACGGCCCGGCCCACGCCGCAGACGCCCACGCTGCAAGCGCCCGCTGATGACGCGCCCGCTGCGGGATCAACGACAGCCGACGTGCCCGCGCCCATAACGCCGCAGCAACAATCCGCGCCCGCTGCAACTGGCGATCTCGCCACAGCGGAGCGGGGGAGCGGCTGGCTCTGGTGGCTCGTTCTCGCCATTATAGTTGCAGCGATCGTCGCGGTGATCGTCATCAGGCGGCGCAAGGCCTTGCTCGCGCTCCCGTCACCTGCCGCAACGCGGGTCGGGGCGACCCGGCCATCACCACCAATTCCCGCCGCGCCGCTACCGCCCCCACGCGCGCCCGTCGCGCCACCGGCAACGGTCGGGGCGCAGAACCGGCCCGTGCTTCAGGTCGACCTGCGTCCGACTCGCGCCGGGCTCAATCTGCTGTCCGCAGTCGTCGAGGGGGAAGTGATCGTCCGCAACGACGGCGACGCGCCACTCGAAGGATTGACGCTCGCCACCGCGTTGCTCAGCGCGCATCGCGACGGTGACCGCGATCTCGCCGCGTTCCTGTCTCAACCGATCGGGCGTCCCGTAACGCCGCCCTTCACGCTCGCAGCGGGGGAGGAGCGGCGGGTTCGCCTGATCGCGCCGCTCGCGCGGGGCGGTATCCAGCCGATGGAGGCGGGCGGGCGTCCGATCTTCGTGCCCATCGTCGCGACGACGTGCCGCTTCGTTTGCAAGGGCGACGAATTTCACGCCGCGCGCGCCTTTGCGATCGGCGTCGAACGAACCGATTCGGCAAAGCTCGCCCCGATCTGGCTCGATACGCAGCCGCGGATGTTCGACACCGTCGCGGCGCGCCCGCATCCCTTGCCGCCCGGCCTGTTCTGAGCGGCCGATCCGACGCCTGCAAAAGAAAAGGGCGGCCCCCGCACCGGGAGGCCGCCCTTTCTTCAAGCCGCCACGGGGCGAACCCCGTAACGTGCGTCGAGCTTACTTGAGTTCGACGGTCGCGCCTGCTGCTTCCAGCTGAGCCTTGACCTTCTCGGCCTCGTCCTTGCTGACGCCTTCCTTGACGGCCTTGGGAGCCGATTCGACCATCGTCTTGGCTTCCGTGAGGCCGAGACCGGTGATCGCACGGACTTCCTTGATGACGTTGATCTTCTTGCCACCGTCGCCGGTGAGGATGACGTCGAATTCGGTCTTCTCTTCGGCTGCGGGCGCACCGGCGCCGGCGCCGCCAGCGGCAGGAGCGGCAACCGCTGCCGCGGCCGAAACGCCCCACTTTTCTTCAAGCATCTTCGACAGCTCGGAAGCTTCGAGGACGGTCAGTTCGCTAAGGCTGTCAACCAGCGCGTTCAGGTCTGCCATGTGTAGTTCCTTCGGTTTTCATGCGGGGCGAATTGCCCCAGGTTTTCAGTTCAAAATCGCATCGCCCATGTGAGCGAACGCGCCTGATCGGGATCAGGCGTTTTCTTTCTCGGCATAGGCCGACAGCACGCGCGCGATCTGCGCGGCGGGGGCCTGTGCGATCGTGGCGATCTTCGTGGCGGGTGCCACGAGAAGGCCGACGATCTTGGCGCGCAGCTCGTCGAGCGACGGCATCGTGGCAAGCGCCTTCACGCCCTCCACATCGAGCGCGGTCGGGCCCATGGCCCCACCGACGATTTCGAGCTTGTCGTTCGTTTTTGCAAACTCGACTGCCACCTTGGCGGCGGCAACCGGGTCGACCGAGCTGGCGAGCCCGACCGGGCCGGTGAGCATATCGCCCAGCGAACCATAGTCGGTGCCATCGAGTGCGATCTTGGCAAGTTTGTTCTTCGAGACCTTATAGGTCGCGCCGGCTTCGCGCATCTTGTTCCGCAACGCAGTGGACTGCGCGACGGTCATGCCGAGATTGCGGGTGACAACCACCACGCCGACCTCGGAAAAGCTACGGTTCAGTTCGGCGACGGCTTCGGCCTTTTGAGCACGATCCATGCCATTCTCCACAAGTTTGAGCGCGCCGTGACGCGCCCGGTTACAAACCGGCGGAGCGGACTCCACCGGGGCTTGTCCAGCGATGGGGAAGGGCATGCGCAAAGGCATGGCGGACCCGGTGCACGCACCGGACATCCGAAAATTCCAATCCCCGTCTCGGCAGGAAATTAAGTCGGGGCACATCCCCGGCACCTGCTGTCTTGGACGGATGCTCCGCGGGCGGACCCGTGGAGCGAGGTCGCGGCAATAAAGCATCGCGCGCGTCAGTCAAGTCGGCGCGTCATCCTGCGCGCGGCGTGACACGAGGGCGCGCGTGGGGCGCGTATGCGTTCGGGGTCATGGCCTCTCTCCGTCCAGCCACCAGCGCTGACGCCAGCCGCGCTCTTCCGCCACCGCCGTCCCCGCCGCGTTGCGCGCGGGCGTATAGCGAAACCGTTTCTCGACAAGCTTGCACGTCGTCGCATCGAGGCTCGCGACCCCGCTCGACCCGATCACCGAACACCCCGTCGCGCGACCATCGGGTGGACGGTAAAGCCGACCGTCACCGTACCGCCCAGCTTCGCGCGCCGCGCATCGCCCGGATAATCGCGATTGACGATCGCCCCGCGCACCAGGGTCGCACTCGTCCCGCCACCGCCGCCCGTGCCCGATCCGCTGGTGCCGCTGCCAAGCCCGTCGCCGACGCCGCCCGCACCCGTGCCCGGTCCCGGAACCGGAGCCGCCCCCGCCATGATCGCGGCGCCCTGCGCCGCCTTGGGCGGGGCAGGGACGGGCAGCGGCGGCGGCACGATCGGTTTGGGCGCGGTCACCGGCCTCGGGTCCGCGCGGAGGGCAGGGGGCGCGGCCTCCGCTTCCGGCTCCGGTGTCCTTGCGGTGACGGGTTCCGTCGTAATCAACCGCGGCGGTCTCGGCGGCAACACCGCGAACGTCGCCAACCCCTCCTCCCGCACTGCCGCGATGCGCGGCGCCAGCCCCGACAGCAGCACGAAGGCAAATACCGCATGAACCAGCACGACCCCGCCGATCGATGCGCAGCGCCGGCGATCCAAAGTCGGAAATACTGTCATGGGCATGGCTTAGTGGGAAAAGGCTTGAAGGACGCTGAACGGTCCCCGCTCGTCCGGTCGGCTGAATGTCCTTGGTGTCCCGCCAAAGCCCTTGCAAGTAAACGACAAAATATGCGCTGAATTGACCCGGTTTGTCCGAAGAAGATCTGAAGGGATCAGCCTTGTATCACGCATCATGACGGTGGCCGGTTCGATAATTTCGTGGATAACCGGATTCCACCTTGACTGAAATCCATGCGCAACAGATCGTTTTCTTTCTGATTCGCCGGGGGGCATATGAGATTATTCACGGTCGGGGTGTCGGTCGCTGCTATTTTTTCGCTTGCGGCGCCGCAGGATGCGGACGCGCAATCCTTCAAGAATATTTTGCGCGACGCCGTTCGCAAAGCGCAACAACAGCGCAATGGACGTCGCCCTTCCCCGCCGGAATCGGGCGACCGATACAGCCCCGTGGAGAGGGGGCGTCCGAAAAGCGGAAAATATGAAGATGATTATGCGACCGTTTCGCAAAACGAATGTCGATCGATCGAGGTGCATTTCAAACCGGCGGTGAGACATACCCTGATCGGCAGCGATTATGCGTCACCGGATTCCTATCTCGCGGCGGTCAGCACGCTGTTGCCCAGATCATTCGGTTCGACAGCCAACATGTGTGAGAGCGTCGAGATCAAGGTGTACGCCCCCGATGGCCGGGAAGTGGCGCGTGATCGGCTGGTCGGGAGACGTGGTACATATGACAGTGCGGCGGCGTTGGACGCTCGCCATGCGCTCGCCATGGCCGACCTGCCGCAATCCGCGTTCGAGCCTGGCAATATCGCGAAGCTCAAAGATGTTTTTCATGCCCGATGGATGGAAAAAATGACCGGGGAAGAAAGCTGCGGCAGAAGCGCGGGCCGTGATCGTTTTGCCGTGCGAAACGGCACGCCCAATGCCTACCTTCAATGCGTTGCGCCATCGGAAGCGGGCATGGTGGCATTGCGCGACCAGATCGAGCGTGGGGTCACGGCATTCGCGGCTCGTCAGCCGGTGAGTTACGATGGTTTGATCGCGCTCAAGAACGCAGCGTCCGAATACAACTCGATCTTCGGCAACTACAGCCAATCGGCCGCCGGTGCCACCGAACGTGAACTGCTGGGCACCGCCCTTGCTCCGCTCAATGCCAGGGTTGCGGGGCTTGAACAGTCGCTGCACAGTCAGATTGTCGCCGACTTGAACAAGGCGGGCAACACGTCCAAAGTGGATGAGCTGTTCGGATACGACAAGGCCCGCGCGCAGGCCTATCGCACCGAATTGTTCGATCCCAAGCTCGTGGCGCTGCTGCCCAAACGCCCGGCCGGACAGGTCGCCTTCTACAAACGCATCGGACAGGTTCAGAAATCCGACCGCGAAACATCGCAGGGGACGTCTTTCGCCCGCTGGACCGAGCCGTCTGACGTTGAAATCGGCCTCGCTTTGTTTCGTGCCTTGCGCAAATCGGGCGGGCGGATGATCAACGCCAATGTGACGACCGTTCCCGGTGCGCTGAATCGGCTCGGAATCACCGCGTTTGATTCGCTAAGCAATTTGTCGATGCAGATATACGACATCCGCAAACAGCGTTGCGTGCGCGAACGCGACGGCTTTCGATGCACGTATAACGTATATGCGGCGATGTTGTTCGGCGGCAAATATGGTGGCGATGCCGAAGGGGTCCTGGGCATGGCCGGCGTGAATACGCGCAGCCTGTTTGGCGCACAGAATACCGCGCTGTTTACGCCCGCCGCCGGAGGCTGGCGCGCTGTCGATGCCGAGGCCGCGATCGCACGCGGCCAGGCGGTCCAAATCAATCAGTTGAACACCGTTGTACGCGATGTCGCACAAGCGGGGACGAACGCGGTGTCGGTCATGACGGAAACGATGAAGCCCGCTGGGGAAGATGCCGACGATAAGCGGCGGAGGGAACGGCAAGAGAATGCCGAAAAATCCAGGCCCAAATCGATGTAACGGGACTGCCCCGACGCCAGCCGGTCGCGCACCGACATCGCCGGACGAACCGACACGGGCCTTGCGGATACTGACATGAAAAAGGCCCCGGCATCGCTGCCGGGGCCTTTTCTCGGTCAACCAATCGCGCGACGCTTACGCCCCGGCGACCTCGTTCGTGTCGACCTTGATCCCTGCACCCATGGTGCTCGAAATCGCGACCTTCTTGACGTACTTGCCCTTGGCACCCGATGGCTTGGCCTTCACCAGCGCATCGACCAGCGCATCGAAGTTCGCGCGCAGGTCTTCCGCCGGGAACGACGCCTTGCCGATGCCCGAATGGATGATCCCCGCCTTTTCGACGCGATATTCGATCTGGCCGCTCTTGGCGTCCTTGACCGCCTGCGCGACGTTCATCGTCACCGTGCCGAGCTTCGGGTTCGGCATCAGGCCCTTGGGACCCAGCACCTTGCCGAGCCGACCGACGATGCCCATCATGTCGGGCGTCGCGATGCAGCGGTCGAAATCGATCGTGCCACCCTGGATCGTCTCCATCAGGTCTTCGGCACCAACGACGTCCGCGCCCGCTTCACGCGCCTCGTCCGCCTTCGCACCCTTGGCGAAGACGCCGACGCGGACGGTCTTGCCCGTGCCCTTGGGCAGGTTGACGACGCCGCGGACCATCTGGTCGGCGTGGCGGGGATCGACGCCCAGGTTCACCGCGACTTCGAT
>JAPKCG010000155.1 GCA_028823055.1 Sphingomonas bacterium | reverse complement strand
TCGCGCGTCGGGCTATCGTCGTACCGTCGCTGATTTTCGCGCAATGCCGCTGAGGGTCGCCGGGGCCGGTGTCCCGGTGACGTTGGGCGACGTCGCCACCATCCAGATCGGCCCTGAGATGCGACGGGGCATCGCGGATCTCAATGGCGAGGGAGAGGTAGCGGGCGGTGTCGTCATCCTGCGCCAAGGCAAGAACGCCCGGGAGACGATCGAGGCGGTGAAAACCAAGCTGGTCGAGCTGAGGCGAAGCCTTCCCCCCGGCGTGCAGGTCGTCACCACCTACGACCGGTCGCAACTGATCGATCGCGCGGTCGAGAATCTGTCGAGCAAGCTCCTCGAGGAGTTCGTCGTTGTGGCGATCGTGTGCGGGCTGTTCCTCTGGCACGTTCGATCGGCCTTGGTCGCGATCGTGACCCTGCCGCTCGGCGTACTCGCCGCCCTGCTCGTCATGCGCGTTCAGGGCGTGAACGCCAACATCATGTCCTTGGGCGGGATCGCCATTGCGATCGGTGCAATGGTGGATGCGGCCATCGTCATGATCGAGAACGCGCATAAGCGGATCGAGCATTGGGAGCATGACCACCCTGGCCGAGCGCTCGCCGGCGAGGAGCGGTGGCAGGTCATCACAGACGCTGCCGCGGAAGTCGGTCCGGCGCTGTTCTTCAGCCTGGTCATTATCACGCTCTCGTTCGTGCCCGTCTTCACACTTGAAGCTCAGGAAGGCCGGCTGTTCGCACCGCTCGCCTTCACCAAGAGCTATGCGATGGCGGCAGCTGCCATTCTCTCCATCACGCTCGTCCCGGTGCTGATGGGATGGCTGATCCGGGGGCGCATCCCTGCCGAGCAGGACAACGTCATCAACCGAGGCCTGACCCGCCTCTACCGGCCCGCCCTGGACCGGGTGATGGCGCGCCCCTGGGTGACGATCGCGGTTGCCATTGTGGTACTGGCAACGACAGCCTGGCCGCTCGCGCGGCTCGGAGGCGAGTTCATCCCCTCGATGGATGAGGGCGACCTGCTTTACATGCCATCGGCGTTACCGGGCCTCTCTGCCGCCAGTGCTTCCGATCTGCTGCAACGAACCGATCGCCTCATTAAAACCGTGCCTGAAGTCGCAACCGTGTTCGGGAAGGCCGGCCGGGCCGAAACGGCGACCGACCCCGCCCCGCTGGAGATGTTCGAGACGACGATCCAGTTCAAGCCACGCGACCAGTGGCGCGCGGGGATGACGCCAGCGAAGCTGGTGGAGGAGCTGGACCGAACGGTTCGCGTTCCCGGGCTCACCAATGTCTGGGTGCCGCCCATCCGAAATCGGATCGACATGCTGGCGACGGGCATCAAAAGTCCGATCGGCGTCAAGGTGTCGGGCGCCGATCTGGCCGAGCTGGACCGGATAGGGGCTAGCGTCGAGCGCATTGCAAAGACCGTGCCGGGCGTCAGTTCCGCCCTGGCGGAGCGGTTAACCGGCGGGCGCTACGTCGACGTGGACATCGATCGGGCGAGCGCTGCCCGGTACGGCCTCAACATTGCCGACGTTCAGGAGATCGTCGCGGGCGCAATTGGGGGCGAGACGATCGGGGAAACGGTCGAGGGCCTGGCGCGCTATCCCATCAGCGTTCGCTATCCGCGCGAGTTGCGAGACAGCCTGGAAGGGCTGCGGACGCTTCCCATAGTGACTGCCACGGGTCAGCAGATCACGCTCGGCACGGTCGCGGCGGTGTCGGTCGCCGAGGGGCCGCCAATGCTCAAGACCGAGAACGGGCGACCATCGACATGGGTCTATGTCGACGTCCGCGACCGTGACCTGGCTTCGACCGTTGCCGACCTGCAGCGCGCTGTTGCGAAGGGGGTGCGACTCAGCCCCGGCGTATCGATCGCCTATTCGGGGCAGTTCGAGTATCTGCAGCGTGCCGAAAGCCGGCTGATGCTCGTCATTCCAGCGACGCTCGCGATCATCTTCCTGCTGCTCTACCTGACGTTCGGCCGGCTCGACGAGGCGGCGTTGGTCATGGGGACCCTGCCCTTCGCTCTGGTCGGAGGCATCTGGATCCTCTGGCTGCTCGGCTATGCGCAGTCGGTCGCGACGGGGGTGGGGTTCATCGCCCTGGCGGGTGTCTCTGCAGAGTTCGGCGTCGTGATGCTGATCTATCTGAAACACGCCCTCGCCGCTCGCGGTCCTTCGCCTACGAAAGAGGAAGTCGTCGAAGCAATCCGCGAAGGCGCTCTGCTGCGGGTTCGGCCCAAGGCGATGACCGTTGCCGTCATCATCGCCGGCCTGCTCCCCGTCCTTGTCGGACACGGTGCCGGTTCAGAGGTCATGAGCCGCATCGCGGCACCGATGATCGGCGGAATGCTGACGGCTCCCCTCCTATCCCTGTTCCTCTTGCCCGCCGCCTACATGCTGTTGCGGCAGCGAGGTCTCACCAGTTCCAAAAGGAGTGCATCATGAAAGTCTCGTCTATACTTCGGGCAGGTCTTGTCCTGCTTCTCACCCCCCTCACCGCCAACGCTGTGGCCGCCCCAGCATCGCCGGCCGCGTCGGCCGCAAAGGTCGGCAAAGGTACGGGTACGATCACGGCTCTCGACCCGCGGGCAGGAACCGTCACGATCAAGCACGGTCCCATACCGGCGATCGGTTGGCCGGCGATGACCATGGCCTTCCGCGCCTCGCCTCCGGCTTTGCTCAAGAACCTTCGGGCGGGGCAGCGGGTCGCCTTCACGGCAAAGGCACAAGGCATGAACGCTCAAGTCACGGCGATCAGACCGCAATGAGGTAGGATGATAGCTGGTTTTCGACGGTCGCTGCCGGCGACCGTCGAAACTAGTGCTGCTTTGCGAGCACCGGGACGACCATCATCACGTTTTCGGTCAACAAGACGAAGCCCGGGGGTACATAGCTATCCCCGCCCGTGCAGGCGCACTTAAACGCGCGTTTGTGGACGGAAATCACCTCTATTCCGGAGATCCGACGTGGCTTTTACCGGCAACGGAACGACAAGGCAGATCATTCTCATTCCGCCGTTGCAACGCTCAAATTCGGCGCGGCTTTACGGCGGTTAAGGGAAAATCCGGCCAGGATTGCCAGCACCATGAGAAGCTGGGCCAAGATGGATTGCCAAGTAGGGAAGATCCCAAGGATGGATACCCGAGGCGCATCCGCAAGCGGAGCGATGTCGATGATCCCTGCCTCCTGTAGCGCCGCAACGCCTTTTCCAGCGAGCACCACCGTAAGCCCCGCCATCAGCCACGAACTGTAGGAGAAGACCTTGGCAATCGGAAGCTGGCGGCTGTAGCGGAGCATGGCCCATGCGATCACGGCGAGCAACGCGACTGCTGATCCCGCGCCGGCGAGAAGCGCACCGCCATTCCCCTGCGTCCATAGTGCGGCGTAGAACAGGATCGTTTCGAACACCTCGCGATACACCACCACGAAGGCCAGTCCGAACAGGAACCAGGCCGAGCGACCCGACAACGCGCGCGTCATCTTCTCTCGAATATAGCGCTGCCACTGATCAGCTTGCGCCTTGCCGTGCATCCATATTCCGACCGATAGCAGGACCACGGCAGCGAACAGGGAACCGAACCCTTCGGTCAGCTCTCGGCTCGCACCGCTGATCCCGATCGCATAGGTGGCGACCACCCAGGTTAACAGGCCAGCGACAAGCGCTCCGACCCAGCCACCATGGACATAGGGCAAGACTTCCGAGCGCTCCGCTTTGCGGAGGAAGGCGATCATGGCAACAACGATGAGCAGGGCTTCCAAGCCCTCGCGCAACAGGATCGTAAACGCGCCCAGGAAGGTCGATGCATCGCTGGAGGCGCCAGGGGCCAGCGCCGCTTCGGCATCGTCGAACAGATTATTCAGGACGAGCACCCGGTTCGCCAGATCGTCGGGCTCCGCACCCTGATCGACGGCAGCGCGGTATTCGCCCATCGCACCCTCGATCCGGGCGAGCAGCGTTGCATCGCGTGCGCCCAGCGTGGGTTCGATGGGCTCAAAACCATCCAAATAGGCGGACAGCGCTGCTTCCTTCGCTGCGCGACGATTGCCCTTGCGGGCGGCATCAAGGCTCGCTGCCAGCTTCTGCCGGACAATCGAGAGCGACGCAGGGGCCTGTTCGATCACAGCGTCGGGATGACGGCGTAGATAAGCCATGACCGCCAGTGCCCGCTTCTCGCCGATACTGTCGGCGAGCGCGGAAGGGGTGAGCGCCACGAGTGTCTGGAGGTCCGGCACCTGCTGGCGGAGCGACGGATCGGCCTTCCACAATCGCTCCCCTTCCCGCGCCTGTTCGTCGGTCAGTGCGAAGCTGCCGGCGCGAAAAGCCAAGGCCCAGCGATCCCCGTTTGAGAGCTCCGCAAAGCTCTGCATCGCCGTTCCGTCGATGCCTTGGGTTATCGCCTGATAGAGTGCAAATACGCTGCGCTGGCGGGCGCGTTCGACATCCGTGAACGCGATCGGCGGCGTCGTGAGCTTGGCCGCGTCGGGGCCATGTCCGTTGCCGGTCATGCCGTGACAGGCTGCGCAGGTGGAGCCAAACAGCGTCACCCCGCGAGCAAAGCTCGGTGGTGCTGCCGGGGCGAGCGGCACCGGGTAGGCTTTCAGTAGATCGGCTGCGAGCCCGTGTGCGAGCGTCCCGACTTCCTGCGGCGTTCCCTTGCGCCCGATCACGCTCTGGAGGCGCGCCACACCCGCGATCAGCGCCGCCCGCTCGGGCTTTGGCGGCAGCGCCGCAAGCCGCTGTGATACGGAGCCGGCAAACTCCGTCATCTCGGCATATTCGGCTGCGCTCTTTATCCGGCCGCCCTCGACCGCGCCGTTGTAATCGACCGCTACATAGTCGAGCAGGCGCCACGCGGTTTGGACGTCGTTCGGATCTGCGTTGGGCGCGGCATGCAGTGCCGTCAGCGGGATGAGCAAACCCATTAAGATCGCGAGCGCGACGGCAATGAGCCGCATGGAGGCGGCTTGGATCATGCGACCTGGAGGTGCGGCATCGATATTCAAAGGAAGGTTGAGCGGCGACATGCCGACCCCTTACAACCTCTAGCCGCTGTAGGAGCAAGCGATTTGAGACCCGCTCGCAATAACATGCTCAACGCGCAAGCGTCAGTAGTAGTCGCCAAGTTTGAGCGTTCGTGTCGTACCATCGGTGAGTGTCAGCGCGACCTTCTCTCCGGCAGGCCCATAGCGCCACTGCCACAGCGTGCCACGTGTGTAAGACGTGTCGATCGCAAGGCCCTTCACTGCCGCGATCCGATCGCCGGCCGCCCACCCCGATCGCGCCGCGGGACCCCCAGCGGCCACATGAACGACAGTCAGTTCCGTTGATGACGCGGCAAGTCCAAGGCCGCTTCTATCCTTCAGCATCGGCAAACGGGCTTTCACGGGGATGGGCCGCAACCACAATCGCCCCTGAGAAATGTCGAGCACGATATCGAACTGCCCCAACAGCGGCATGCCGATATTTCCCACGGTGCTTTCGGATGTCCAGCGATCATGAGCGAGCGCCGGAACCGAGGCTACTTGGAGCGCGCCCAGGCCCACCTTATCGGCAGTGAATGTTTTGACGATGTGCACTCCCTCGATTCCTCCGAGGGCCGCTGTCGACGTGATCTTGCCGGCTAAAAGGGAGTGGGCATCAGTATAAGCTGCGGACAGCATCAAGGCCGACGAGCTGCCGAAGTCGAGCATCAGCGCGACCGGATCCAGGCCCGCGATCGAGGCGAGCACGAACAGCTCTTTTTTGGTGCCATGACCGAGCACCAAAGACGTCCAATCGGGGCCGGGGGCGAAGCTGCCCGCTTTTTCAAAAGCGAAACGTCTGGTCGCGAAGTCCAGGGCAACGCAGCCGCCGGCAAGGACGTCGGCTCCGAGCATCATGTCGATCGGCCGACCGAAAGCAGCCGAGATCGCTCCGAGATCGGCCACAATCGCGAACGGCAGGACATGCGTCTGGCCGGCGAGCACCACCTCGACGTTGCGAACCAAGCCAACTTCTGCCTTGCCACCCAGACCGTTGATCCTTCGTGGTTCCAGGTTGGTCATGCCGAGCTTCGCGGCCAGCGATTTGCTGATCATCGTCGCGCCGCTGCCGCTGTCCAGGACCGCCTCGATAACGGCACCGGCCACGGTTGCCGACGTAATCAGCGTATCGCCTGTTCCGATCTCCAAGCGGCGCCAGACTGGCGGGGAAGCGAAGCCCTGCCAAGGTCGCGCCGGCTTGGTTGCCGCTCCCCATGATCGTACCGGAATTATCGTCGCGATCACTCCGCTACCCAGACGAGCCAGAGCAGTTCGCCGACCGACCCCCCCGGTTGGTGCCGTTTCGACGCTGCGTTTCACCACAATTCAATCGATTCCTACTTCTCGTAGCGCGTTCAGTCTCACTTACATGCTACAGTCACTGGAGGAGCAAGCCTCAATGTGAGAGAGGTGCGAGGTCGTCTAGAATCGCTTCGAGAAGCCAGCGGCGAGGAATGGATGTGGCGTTGTTGAACCGGCAACGCCGGTTCCGACGCTGAGATCGAGCTGGATGTCGTGGCCGATGATGTAAGCCACGCCTGCATCGATTATGACCGACGCTCTGCCACCCTTCTCCTCCGGAGCCTGGATGCCGGTATCCACGAAGAAGTTCAGCGTCTTGCTGGGATTGAAGTTCAACGTGGCAGCCGCAAGCCCTGCCGTATAGGTGCGGTTGGAGTCGTCCTGGAAAACACCAACGCCGATGTTGGGGTTCAGCGACCAGTTGTCGGCAAACGCCCAGTCGGCTGCCATGCTAAAATCTCCCGTCGTCTTGCTGTTTCGGAAATCTCCAGAGCCAGACGGTGGGAAAATACGAGCAATTGCGCCGAGTGAGACCTGCTTTGAACCTTCCGGAACATCAATGAAGTTGTATTTTAGTCCGATCGATGTGGGGGAGAAGCCATTTGAGTATGATGTATTGGTAGCGTCCTTCTGCCTCATCCATGAATAGGTGTTTCCCTCGACCCGTAACTCGACCTTGTCGACAACGCCGTAGCGGAGCAGGGTCGGAAAGAAGATTGTCCGCTCGTGTTCATCGCCGTCGTGACGAAACTCGGCCTGGATCG
>JAPKCG010000636.1 GCA_028823055.1 Sphingomonas bacterium | reverse complement strand
ATGACCCCGCAATATACCGCGACGGCCAATGTGCGCATCGATCCGTCGCGTACGCCGACGGCGGGGCAGAACAACGACGCAGCGGATCTGACGCCCGAGGCGATCGAAACCGAAGTCGCGCTCATCCAGTCCCCGCAGGTCGCGACGCGCGTCGTCGAGAAGCTCAACCTGGTCAACGATCCCGAATTCACGAAGGGGATCGGCGACGTCGCGCCCGGTGCCGATCGCACCATGGCCGTGATCACCAATGTCATGCGCAAGTTCAGCGTCAGCCGCAACAAGCTCAGCTACATTCTCGGCATCCAGTTCACCTCGCGCGACCGGACGAAGGCCGCCGCGATCGCCAATGCCTTCGCCGATGCCTATCTCTACGAAAAGGTCGGCACCAAGACGAACAGCGCGAACCGCAAGGCCGAGTGTCTCCAGAAGCAGCTGACCGACCTCGGCAACGAAATCCGCGGCAAGGAAGCCCAGGTCGCCAATTACCAGGCCGCCGCCGGCATCGTCGAAGGCAGCGGTACCAGCGGCTCGAGCAGCGGGACGATCACCGACCAGCAGATCGCACCGCTCTCATCGCAGCTCGCCATGGCGCGCTCGGATGCCGCCGCGGCCAATGCCGACCTCGGCGCGGCCCGGCGTCAGGCCGCGCGCGGCGGTGACGATACCGTGTCCGACGTTCTCGCGTCGCCCGTGATCGGCCAGTTGCGGGCGCAGCGCGCCGAAGTCGTGCGCGGTCTCGGCGAGGCGCTGTCGCGCTATGGCGAGCGTCACCCCGACGTGGTGAAGGCACGCAGCCAGCTCAACGACATCGACGCGCAGATCCGTGGCGAAACCCGCCGCATCATCGAATCGCTGCGGTCGAAGGCGGACGCCGCGAATGCGCGGGTAGAAAGCCTCCAGGGGTCGATGAACGGCCTTGCGACGCGTCAGGCCGGCGATGCCCGCAATGCGGTGCTCGCGACCAGCCTGAAGGCGGAAATCGACGCGCAGCGGACGCAGTACGACAAATTGTCGCAGGCAACGCTCGACTCGGTTCAGGCGGCGAACAACTCGATCGCCCAGGCGGAAATCGTCTCGCGCGCGACGCCACCGCTGAAGCCGAGCAAACCCAACAAGATGCTGCTCGGCGCGCTGGCGCTGCTCGTCGCGCTCGCTGGCGGCACCGCGACGATCGCGATCCAGGAACTGATGGCTGCGGGCCTGCGCTCTGCGGAAGACATCATGCGCGTGCTCGGCGTGCCGATGCTGGCTGCCGTGCCGCGTGTCCGGACCGACCGTCCCGCCGATCTGCTGATCGACAAGCCAAGCTCGCTGTTCGGCGAATCGCTCCGGATCGCGCGCGCCTCGATCCTTGGCGTCCGGTCGGAAAACCCGCCGCGCGTCATGGCGATCACGTCGGCGCTGCCCGGCGAAGGCAAGACCACGACCGCCCTCGCCTTTGCGCGGACGCTCGCGATCAATGGGCAGAAGACGCTGATCATCGATTGCGACGTGCGGCGTGCGAT
>JAPKCG010000635.1 GCA_028823055.1 Sphingomonas bacterium | reverse complement strand
CGACCGAGCAGCGCGGCCCCGACCTCCGCTTCACCCGGAGGGCCGACGGGGCGCACGGGCGCCTGGGGCAGCAGGGCGGCGGGACCGCCGAGGTTCATCATCAGCGTGCGACCGTTGCGAAAACCGATCACCTCGGCCTCGATCGGGCGCGCGTCGGTTTCGCCGACCTGGCAGACCGTACCGACGGGCAGGTTGAGCCCGACCGCCTCCATCAGCAATCCGTCATAGGAGGCGAGGCGGCCCGCGACTTTCGGTGCGGGCGAGAAGGCGGCGAGGCCGAGCGTTTCGAGATAGTCGCTCGTAAAGCGGTTCAACATGCGCGCGGCACCGGGACGGGCAAGCGCTCGATCGCGGCGGCGAGCTGTTCGACCCAGTGATCGGGGCCATCCTCGACGACGGTCGAGGCGCTTTCGAGTACGAAGCTGCCCCGCGTCATCGTCGCATCGCCCGCCGCGAAGATCGTCTTGGGCAATTTGCCTTCGAGCAATGCGACATCGTCGGGATGAACGCGGAGCAGCGCGGATTCGGCACCATCGGCGAGGAGATCGGTCGCGGCCTCGATCCGGGCGGCCAGCACCTCCGCCGACACGCCGGTTTCGCCGACGAGCTTGTCGACCAGGAACACCACCGTCTGGCGCAATTGTCGCGCCATCGCGTCGCGATCGAACCCGCTGCCCTGTTGCAGCGCTGCGGCAAGGTCGATCAGCAACGCCTGATCGCGCGCGAGACTCTGCTGTGCGGCAAGCTCGGCGGCGGCGACACCCTCGGCATAGCCTGCGGCATGCGCGGCCGCGACGGGATCGACGAACTGTCGGTTCTCGGCGCCATTATTGTCGGCGTGCCAGCTATCGTTCGACCGGGCGGTCGGGTCGGCGGGGCTGAAATGCTGGGGGTTGAGCGGATCGGTCGCGCGACGTCCGTAAGCCCGCTCACGCGGATCGCGCGCGAGAAAGCCGGCGGGCGGCGCAAAGGCGGCCTGCAGCATTTCGGCGGCTGCCGCGTGGCGGGCAGCGAACCCTGCGGTGAATCCGGTAACGCCGTCAGACATAATCGTCTTCGCCGCCGCCCATCATGATCGTGCCGTCCTTGGCCAGCCCGCGCGCGATCGCGATCATCGCCTTTTGCGCTTCGAGCACTTCGGCAAGCTTGATCGGGCCGCGTGCCTCGATCTCGTCGCGAATGCCATCCGCCGCACGTGCCGACATACAGCCGAAGAAGCGTTCGCGGATGCTCTCGTCGACGCCCTTGAGCGCCTTGCAAAGAATTTCGCCATCGACGTTGCGGACGAGGCCGCCGAGATTCTTGTCGTCCATTTCGAGCAGGTTTTCGAAGATGAACAGCGCCTCTTCGATCTGTTTGGCGACATCGCGGTCGATCTTGAACAATTTGGGCATGACGCGCTGTTCAGTCGATTTGCGCGCGCCCGACAGGATCTTCGCCGCCTCCCTCGTGCCGCCGAGCGTCACGCCGCTCTTCGCCGAGGCGGTGCGGCTGGCGAGGACGCCC
>JAPKCG010000634.1 GCA_028823055.1 Sphingomonas bacterium | reverse complement strand
GAGGGCACGACTGGTAGCGGATCATCTTGCGATCGGCACCGACGAAGGAACAGGCCCCACGCTCTGAAAGCCCCATCACGGACTGCAAATGCGCAACGGCTTTCGCGCTTGGCGGCGGCCCCTACAATTTTTTACAGAAGCTCGCGAAGTGCCGAGGCATCCAGCATCTGGTCTGCGATTAGCTTCTTCAGCTTCGCGTTCTCATCTTCAAGGGCCTTCAGGCGCTTGGCGTCGGACACGTCCATTCCGCCATACTTCGCCTTCCAGTTATACAGCGTCGCCTCGCTGACCCCGTGCCGGCAGGGCAGATCACCAGCCCTCGCGCCCGCCTCCTGCTCCCAAAGCACGTGATGATCCGTTCTTCCGTAAACCGCATCCGCTTCATCTGCCCGTCCTTCCGTCGAGGCCGGACTCTAACTCGAAGTGGAGGAAATACTCAGTGGCAGGTCAGGGGCGCTTGTGCGCTATAAGTGTTCCAGGTAACAAAGATGTCGATTGATCTTGTCCGGCAGGTCGCCAAAGAGTTAGGTTTTTTAGCGAATGGAAAAGAAGGTGCTTGTAGTCGGTGGAGCGGGCTACATTGGCGCGCACACCTGCCTACTTCTCGCCCAGCGCGGCTACGTTCCGGTCATCTACGACAACCTAACGAATGGTCATGCCGAATTCGCCCGGTGGGGACCGCTGGAGCTAGGCGACATTCGCGATCGGGCGAGGCTTCGGAGCGTTTTCAACCGATACGAGCCGGAGGCTATTGTCCATTTCGCCGCTCTAATCGAGGTCGGGCAATCAGTCCACGCTCCGCTCGCTTTCTATGACAACAATCTAGCCGGAACAGTGTCATTGCTCTTAGCGGCAGAGGAGGCAGGTCTCGATAAGGTCGTCTTCTCCTCGACCTGCGCGACTTACGGAACTCCAGAATTCTCGCCGCTTACGGAAGATCATCCTCAGGCGCCGATCAGCCCCTATGGCTGGAGCAAGTTGCTCGTGGAACACATCCTGCGCGACCTTGCTGGGCTCGATCGGATGCGATCCGTCATGCTTCGCTACTTCAATGCGGCGGGGGCCGACCCAGAAACGCGGATCGGAGAATGGCATATGCCCGAAACCCATGCCGTCCCGCTCGTGATCGAGACGGCCCTCGGTCGGCGTGAACAGTTTAGGATATTCGGCACTGATTACGCCACGCGCGATGGAACCTGCGTACGCGATTACGTCCATGTGATGGACCTTGCCGACGCCCATGTGCGCGCCGTGGACTACCTCCTAGGCGGCGGATCCAGTACGGCGCTCAATCTCGGCACGGGGACGGGCACGTCCGTCGCCGAGCTGATTGAGGAGGTGGAACGGGTCGCGGGACGTCCGCTCAACATCGAGCGCACGGACCGGCGGCCGGGCGATCCGCCGGTGCTTGTGGCGGACAACAGGCGCGCATCAGAGACCCTCGGCTGGCGCCCGCGCCACGATCTCGCCTCTATCATTGAGAGCGCGTGGAGATGGCATGCTGGGA
>JAPKCG010000154.1 GCA_028823055.1 Sphingomonas bacterium | reverse complement strand
GCGCGCGTCAGGACTGGGCGGCGGCGCAGATGCGGGAATGGTATCTCTTCCCCGAAACGCTGCCGACGATGCTCAATCCGGGTGCGTATAGCAGCGTTCAGGATTATATCGATGCGCTGACCGCGACCGCGCGCGCGCAGGGCAAGGATCGTTATTTCACCTACCTTACCTCGATCGCGGAGGAGAACGCCTATTACGCCTCCGGCTCCAGCGCGGGGTTCGGGGTTCGCTTGGGCTATGACAGTTCGGCAAGCCGTGCCTTCGTCATCGAGGCTTTCGAAAACGCGCCCGCGCTTGCCGCCGGGCTCGACCGGGGAACCGAAATCACCGCGATCGGAACATCGGCCTCTACACTCGTCCCTGTCGGCCAGCTCTTTGCGCAGGGCGGTGCGCAGGCGGTGTCCGACGCGCTCGGACCCAACACCGTCGGCACGACGCGGACGCTGAGCGTCGTGACCGCAGGGGTCGCAAAGACCGTGACGGTCAGCAAGACCGATTACGCATTGACCCCGGTGTCGAGCCGCTACGGCGCCAAGGTACTGACCGACAACGGAATCAAGGTAGGTTACGTTAATTTACGGACGTTCATCTCGACCGCCGACCCCGCGCTGCGCGATGCGTTTGCCAAATTCAAGGCTGCGGGCATTACCAGGGTTATCGTCGATGTCCGCTACAATGGCGGCGGGCTGATTTCGATTTCCGAGCTGTTCGACAATTTACTCGGCGCGCAGCGATCGACCTCTGACGTGCTGAACTATACCGTTTTCCGGCCTGAAAAGTCGTCAAATAACCAAACCGCGTTTTTCGCGCCGCAGCCGCAATCGATTGCCCCGACGAAAATCGCCTTTATCGGGACGTACGGTACAGCGTCGGCGAGCGAGCTGACACTCAACGCGCAAATTCCGTATCTTCACGCCAATGTCGGGCTGATCGGAACAAACACTTACGGCAAGCCGGTGGGGCAGATCGCGCTCGACAATGCGGCGTGCGATGATCGGTTGCGCGTGATCGCGCTCAAGACGCAAAACGCGGCGCGGCAGGGTGATTATTATAATGGCCTGATTGGGACGGTCGAAGCGAGTTGCCAGGCCGCGGATGACATCTTTTTTCCGATGGGCGACCCGCGCGAGGCGTCGACGCGCAGCGCGCTCGATTTCGTCGAGGGAAAGAGCTGCACCCCCATCGCCGCGGGTGTCGCGTCGGCGGGTGCCAGCAGCAAACGTATCCTGCTGACCCCCGACAATCCGTCGACCGCGCAGCGCGAGACACCCGGGCTATATTGACCGTGGCTTCCGGCTCGATCGGTCGCGACCCGATCAGCCGCCGTTGCCGCGGACGTCTGCGGCGCTCGTAACGTTCATCATGCCATCCTTGCCGAGAACGAGGACATAGGCAGGTCCATCGGTACAGGTCGTCATCCACGCGGGGCTGCCACCGGTCGTCTCAGTCGATTGCGCCTTGCTGACGCCTTGGCATTGCTGACCTGAATCGCGGATCGCGCGGAGGAATACGCCTTCCTTCTGCCCTTGGGGCAACGCCTCGATCCGGGCGAGATAATTGACTGTCGAGGCGTTCTGCGCGGGGTTTTCGGCTGCCACGTTATCGGCAGGCGCACTCTTGGCGCATCCGGTCAACGCGACGAGCGCGGTGGCGGCGATGAATGAAATGATGCGGGTCATATACGTCCTCCTGTCAGTCGATTGGCGCGTGTTCGACATTAACGCCCGGCCGTCGACATGGATCATTTTGCCGACGCGACGGGTTAATCGTCGGCGGGAGAAAACGATCGATGGGATGTGACAGCACAAAAAGCAATGAGCTTGTCGACCACGGCATGGCGGACGAAGCGGTCGCAAAGATCGGTAGCCGCACCGATGCCTATGCGCGGCTCGCGAGGCGATATGGCGCGGAGGCCGCGATACCGCTGCCGACCTTTCTCGATGCGCAGGGGCGCCGCGACCATGTCCGCGCGACAATCATCGAGGATCATGCCGAACGTATCGATCGCCATGCGCAGGGGACAGTGGAGAAATTCGAGAAGCTGGCCGGATCGCGGTTCAGCTTTTTTCGCGGCACCGCCTTGCTCTTCTATCGTGATATGGCGGGAACCGACCCGCGAATGCCTTCGGTATTGCTGCTCGGCGACGTTCATCCCGAAAATTTCGGGATCATGCCCAATCGCGACAATGTGCCGATTTTTTCGGTAAACGACTTCGACGAAGTGCTCTACGGCCCGTTCAGTTGGGACCTGAAACGCGGGGCCGTCGGTTTCATGCTCGCGGCGTACGAAGAGGGCGGGCACGGCAAGAAACAGCAGCGGAAGATCGCGAAGAAATTCCTCAAAGGCTATATCGCGACGATGGGTAAATGCGCCGCCGCGACGGTCGCCAGCGATACCGTGTTTCGGATGGACAATAGCCCGCCCGTCGTTCGCGCCCTGTTCGACGAAGCGATGCAGCCGCGCGAAAAATGGCTATGGGATCGGTATGTCAACGACACCGGCAGCGGCTTTCGCGCGAGCGAGGAACTGACCCCGATCAGCAGCCGCCGCGACGAATTTCAGGCCTATGTTGACGAGCTTGCGGAGGCGAATGGGATCGAGCGCAAGGGCCGCGTCGGTCAGCTCATGGTCAAGGAGGTGTGCCGCCGCCACGGACAAGGCACCGCCTCGTTGGGGCTCGATCGCTTTTATGTCCTGATCGAAGGGCCGACGACCGACGCCACCGACGACATCATCGTCGAAATGAAGCGCGCGCGGCGATCGGCATTGGAAGGATTGGTCCCGCCCAATGACTTCGATGCGGGCGATCACGCCGACCGGATCGCCCACGGCCAGCGCGTTCACCTGGCGGCGGGCGATATGTTCTACGGCAGTGTCACGATCGACGGCGTCAGCTTCATGACCCGCGAACGCGCGCCGTTTCGAGAGGATATCGACCTCGACGATCTGTCGAAGAGCGAATGGAAGGACTATGCCTATGCCTGCGGTCAGGCGCTGGCGATGGCGCATGGCCGGTCGGACGAGGCGGGTGCGATCGATTACGATGTCGAACCGCGCATCGTCGAGGCGATGACTCCGGCTGCGCTGTTCATCGACGATATCCTCCGCTTCTCTCGCGCCTCGTTCAAACGGATCAAACGCGATCATGCCTGTTTTGGCCGCGATTACGACCTAGGTGCGTTCGAAAGGATGCCACGCCGGTATCGCTAACCGGTAGCGCGGCGAATTGATGCGCGCCCCCGGGATGAACGAGCGTATGGTAAAGCGGGGCACACCGCCTCAATGGGAACCGATCATGGCGAAGAGCCAGAAGAAGTCGAACCGCGAAGTCCGCAAGCCCAAGGCCGAAAAGGTCAAGACGATCGCCGCCAATGCGTCTACCAAGGACAAACCAGTGGCAATGGTGAATTTGAACAGCTGATATGGCCGATAACGACGACGAATATATCTATGACGAGGCGAGCGGCGAATGGGTCAGCGCCGCCGCCGCCAAGGCGGATGACGACGGCGCGGATGACGCGGTCGTCATCCGCGATTCGGTTGGTAATGTGCTGGCCGATGGCGATCAGGTGACCTTGATCAAGGACCTGACCGTCAAGGGCGCAGGCCAGACGCTGAAGCGCGGCACGTTGATCAAGTCGATCCGCCTGCCCCATCCCGATGAAGGCCGCGATGCGCAGGAAATCGACTGCAAGTTCGATGGGATCAAGGGCTTGGTTTTGCGCGCGGAGTTCGTGCGCAAGCGATAGCGGCGAAATTACCATGTCGTGCGTTGGGGCAGGACAAGGAGAGATGCATGACCGACCCGAAACCCGCTTGGACGATCGACGACATCGCCGAGAAGATGCGCGATTTGGATTTCTGCCTGCTGTCGACCAAGGCCGCCGATGGCACGCTGCCCGCGCGGCCGATGAGCAACAATCGCAACGTCGAGTATGACGGCAATAGCTGGTTCTTTGCCGACGACAGCGCGCGGATGGTCGAGGAGATCGCGGCGAATCCGAATGTCGGACTTGGCTTTCAGGGCAAGGCGGGGATGCTCGGCATGCGCCCGCTGTTCATCGCGATCGAGGGCAAGGCCGAACTGATCCGCGACGAGGCGCAGTTCGATAAGCATTGGACCAAGGGCCTCGAACGCTGGTGGCCGGAGGGCACCGACACGCCGGGTCTCGTCCTGATCAAGGTCCAGGCGGTCCGCGCGCATTATTGGGATGGCGAAGAGGAAGGCGAAGCGACGCTTTGATCCCGAAAGCCGCCAACAAAGGAGATAGATGATGGCCGAGGCCTGGTGGAACGACACGCTGATCGCCCGGAGCGACGATATCGTCACGGTGGAGGGCAATGCCTATTTTCCCCGCGCGGCGATCGACCCCGAGATGCTCAAGGACAGCGGGACTACGAGCGTCTGTCCGTGGAAGGGCACCGCGCATTACTTCACGCTGGTCGCGGGCGGTGCGGAGAACAAGGACGCGGTCTGGTATTATCCCGAGCCCAAGGAGGCGGCGAAGGAGATTACCGATCGGGTCGCGTTCTGGAAGGGCGTCGCGGTCCGGTAACGGGGGCGGTCGAGGCGGCCCCGCCCCGTCCCAAAGTTCACACAGGGTCACACCAAAACGTGTCGGCGCGCGGCATGTGGGGCGGAAGTTCACATAAAGTCACGGCACGACGCATCCTCGTCGTCTTCGTCATCCGTGCGGGGCGGTTCCTTCAGCGCATCGAGCCGGGCTTCGGCCACGGGATCGGGGACCAGCGCATCCTCGCCCGCCTGCCGCCGCCGAAGCCAGGGCGGCAGATCGCCCTCGCACAGATCGGCGACGTCGAGTGCGACCGCGAGCGCGTCCGCGTCCATCAACGCAGCGGGATCGGCGGGGCGGGGCGGTGAGAGGGCCGCGATCAGATCGGCGAGTTCGGATCTGTCACGCCGCCGCGCGCGGACCGATCCGGCGGCGGGGGCATCGCGCCCGGCATCGCCGAACAGTTCGGGGTGAAGCTTGCGCAGCAGGAACATCAACAACCGATCGTTCTGGCGAAAACGCCGCCCGACGCGATTGCCATCGCGGTCGAACACGGGTTCCTCGCTGCCATGAATCGCGCGGTCGAACGCGGTCGAGATCAACACCTGCGCCCCCTGTTCGAGTGCGGCGTCCCATGCGGCGGCGAACGCCCCGCCATCGCGCGCGCGGCGCAGGCGATAGGCGGAGGAAGCGGACATAGCGACCGCCTGTGCCGCGATCGTGACGCAGGCGGTGTCGGCGAGCGTTTCGATGAAGATACGCTGTTTGTCGGGCGACCAGCCATCAGATCGCGGCCGCCGCAGCACGGGCACCCAGTCATAATCCCCCGCATCGGGCCCGTCCCAGGCATCGGCGGGCATTGGCAAGGCGGGCGGCGGCGATGCCTTCGTCGTGACGAGCGTCGATCGATGCAGCGGCGCATTGGTGAGCGTCGGGGTGGTGAAAGCGCCGGTCGGCAGAGCGTCGACGGCGAGGCGAAGCGGGCGATAATGGCTCATCCGCGAGGATAAGACAGAAACGCGGCGTGTAGGACAGGGGAATGGGCTTACCTTACGCGCCTGTGTGTATCACATAGTAGATAATGGTCGTCGATTTCGATCCGGCGAAGGACGCCACCAATCGGGACAAGCATGGCGTGCCTTTGGCATTTGGTGCTCGCGTCTTCGAGGATGTGGACGTCGCAATCGTGCCGACGGTTCGGATCGGTGACGAGGCAGAGCGGTTCAAGGCGGTCGGCCTGGTCGACGGAAAGCTGTGGACCCCGATCCACGTTTGGCGCGGCGTGGTCGTCCGGATGATATCGGTGAGAAGGAGCAACGCTGGTGAACAAAGAGACTATGATCGCGATCCCGGCGGACCCGAATGATCGCGACGTGAGCGTCGCGGGGCTGGAGCGGGGGCTGATAGGGCGGCGTATTCGGCGGCTACGGCACCGGCTGGAACTGAGCCAGGAAGCGTTCGCCGCCACCTATAGCATCCCGGTCGCCAATATCCGGCAGTATGAGATCGGCCGCCACATGCCCCCGCCAGCGGTACGCGCATATCTGAAGGTGATCGAGGCGGAGCCGGAAACGGTGGCGCGGGCGGTAGCGGCGTAGCCGTGAGCCGCAGCAGTGTGAGCGCGGGTCGATCTCGAGATCATCCGGGCTTGTCGGCGAGCATCGATTTGGTGCCGACCGCGCGGGGTGGGCGACGAGCAAGCCGTCACGATGGCAGTCGTCGTTATCGCTGTTGAGACCAATCGACCCTCTTGCTATATCTGTATAGCAGGAGGCGCATATGTTGGCAGTCAGACTCGATGATGAAACCGAGCGGCGGCTGGCGGCGCTGGCCGAACGGACGGGGCGGACCAAGACCTTTTACGTGCGCGAAGCGATCGAAGCGCATCTGGGTGAGCTCGAGGATTTCTATCTCGCGGAGGAGCGGCTGCGGCGTTTCGCCGATCGCGAAATGGTCGATCGCGAGCCGCTGCGCGACGAACTGGTCGACACGCTGCGGCGCTTATGGGCGCAGGGCGAGGCGAGCGGCGCGCCGGTCGACGGCAATTTCGATGTCGACGACGTCGCGCGGCGCGGGGCCGAACGACTGGCGGCGATGCGGCGCGATCGTTGAGAATACGCCGCCTGCCACGCGCGATCCGCGACGTGGACGACATCTGGCTTCATATCGCCGCCGATGATCCGGTGGCGGCGAACCGGATGGTGGAACGGCTGACTGCGGGCGTCGCGCGACTGGCCGACTATCCGGAAAGCGGCACCGCGCGACCCGAACTAGGGACTGGTGCGCGGAGCGTCGTGGTGGGGCGCTATCTGGTGCTTTATCGGATCAACGGCGAGTGCGTCGATATCGTGCGCGTGATGCATGGCGCGCGGGAGATTGTCAGGGTGCTAGAGGATTGAACGGGCGCGCGGCATGATATTCAGTTGTCGGCATCATTATTAATATTACGCGTGCTGCAGATATCAGATACTCAGTCCCTCTTTTTTGTCGAGGAATACGAGTGGCCTCGGTCGTTTGAATGAGCCGGCTTATTGCCTAGAGTGCTAATGCTTTATCTCTGCTCATTTGTGATTTAATGTCGACTAATAAAGAGGGGGGCGGCTACTGTGTGGGAAAAGCTAATCGCCTC
>JAPKCG010000153.1 GCA_028823055.1 Sphingomonas bacterium | reverse complement strand
AGATGAGGTCGGTCGAGAAGGTGACCTGTTTGCCCGTCTTGCGCTTGCCGGGATGCTGGCGTTCGACGAGGCCGCCGATGACGGCGACTTCGCGGAACGCGCGTTTAAGCAGATGCGATTGCTGGACCCAGTCGACAAATTCATGTTCGAGAATGTCGGGGCTGAACAGACTGGCGGGATCGGTGACGGGGTCGATCGAATAGGTCGCGAGCGCATAGTCGTTGGCGACGAAGCCCAGGGGTTTAAGCCCCTGCGTTTCCATCCTGCGCGTGATGAGCATGCCGAGCGACTGGTGCGCGTTCCACCCTTCGAAACCGTAGGCGACCATGTAATTGCGGCCTTCGCGCGGGAAGGTTTCGACGAGCAATTGGCCGGGTTCGGGCATCACCGATCGGTAACGCTGCACCTCAAGCCATTCGCGGACGTCGTCGGGGAAGCGCGCCCATTCGGACGGGGTCGCGAGGAAGCTGCGGACTCGGGTGGCGAGGTTGGTCGATAAAGGCATCCGGCTGCCGCCATAGGTCGGGATACGCGCTTCCTTGCTACTCGCACGGACGATCAGGTCTTCGGTGTCGATCTTGAGGACTTCGCAGCTGATCCCTGCGAAGAAAAACGTGTCGCCGATCGACAGTTGCGCGGCGAACCCCTCCTCGACCTTTCCCAGATTGCGACCGTTCTTGAAGCGGACCGACAGCATCGTCGATTCGACGATGATTCCGGCATTGAGGCGATGCTGCGTCACGAATTGCGGGCGGGTGACGCGCCATGTGCCGTCCGCATCCCGCGTCAGGCGTTTGAACCGGTCATACGCCTTGAGACTGTAGCCGCCATCGCTGATGAACTGGAGCACGCGGTCGAACGTGTCGGCGTCGAGCGCGGAATAGGGGAGCGCGGCGCGGACTTCGTCGAGCAACCCCGCCTGGTCGAACGGCGCGGCGCAGGCGCAGGCCATGACGTGCTGGGCAAGGACGTCCAATGCGCCGCGGCGGAAGATGTCGGGATCGAGTTCGCCCGCCTCGACCGCGTCGAGCGCGGCGCGTGCTTCGAGATATTCGAAGCGGTTGCCGGGGACGACGATCGCCTCCGAACTTTCGTCGAGGCGGTGGTTCGACCGTCCGATCCGCTGGAGCAGGCGCGACGAGCCCTTGGGTGCGCCCATCTGGATGACGCAATCGACATCGCCCCAATCGACGCCGAGGTCGAGGCTGGCGGTCGCGACGAGCGCGCGAAGGCGCCCTGCGGCCATTGCGCCCTCGACCTTGCGCCGGGCTTCCAAGGCGAGACTGCCATGGTGGACGCCGATGGGGAGGCCCATGTCGTTGACCTTCCACAAATCCTGAAAGATCAGCTCGGCGAGACTGCGCGTGTTGCAGAAGACGATCGTCGTCCTGTGCGTTTCGATCTCCGCCATCACCTGTTCGGCGGCGTAGCGGCCCGAATGGCCCGTCCAGGGCACGCGGCCTTGTGGCAACAGAATCGCGATGTCGGGGTCTGCGCCCTTGTCGCCGAGCACGAGGTCGACGGTGTCGATATCGCCATCGGGGGCGAGCCACGCACGATAGCCGTCGGGGTCGGCGACGGTGGCCGACAAGGCGACGCGGCGGCAATCGGGGCTGATCCGCTGGAGCCGTGCCATGCAGAGAGAGAGCAGGTCGCCGCGCTTGCCCGTCGCGAAGGCGTGGACTTCGTCGACGACGATCGTCCGGAGCCCTTCGAACATCGTGAAGCTGTCGGGATAGCTGAGCAGCAGCGACAGCGATTCGGGCGTGGTCAGCAGGATTTGCGGGGGTTTCACCCGCTGTCGCGCCTTGCGGTCAGAGGGAGTGTCGCCGGTGCGGGTTTCGACGCGGATCGACAGGCCCATTTCGTCGAGAGGGGTGACGAGGTTGCGCTGAATGTCGACCGCCAGCGCTTTCAATGGCGAGATGTAGAGCGTGTGGAGGCCGTCGCGGGGGTTGTCGATCAAGTCGGCGATTGTGGGCAGGAACCCCGCGAGCGTCTTGCCCGCGCCGGTCGTCGCGACGAGTAGCGCATGATGCCCCGCCCGCGCGCTGTCGAGCATCGCGAGCTGATGACGGCGGGGCGCCCAGCCGCGTTGGCCGAACCAGTGGGTGAGGGGGGTGGGAAGTTCGGTCAGTGCCGCGTGCCCGGGCGAATGATGTGGGGATGGGAACTCATCGTCATGCCAACCATATAGAGACGATGGCCAAGCTGGGCGACTGGATCGAACCGCATCCGCACGGAATTTATGTGAAGCCCGCCGATGCGTGGGTCGATCCGTCCGAACCCTCGCCCAGGGCGCTCGTCACCCACGGCCATGCCGATCATGCGCGCGGAGGGCATGGCGCGGTATGGGCGACGCCGGAAACATTGGCGATCATGGATACGCGCTATGGGCTGCAGCCGGGCAATCCCGTCGCCTATGGCGAGACGATCCGGATGGGGGAGGTCGATATCGGCTTCGTGCCCGCGGGCCATGTGCTGGGATCGGCGCAGATCGTGCTGGATTATCGCGGTGAGCGCGTCGTCGTGTCGGGAGATTACAAACGCCGCCCCGACCCGACCTGCGCGACGTTCCAGCCCGTCAAATGCGATGTCTTCATTACCGAGGCGACGTTCGGGCTGCCCGTGTTTCGCCACCCCGATACCGGCGATGAAATCGACAAGCTGATCGAGCGGCTCCACGCCAATCCCGATCGGTGCATTCTGGTCGGGGCCTATGCCCTGGGCAAGGCGCAGCGCGTGATCGCGGAACTGCGCGAACGGGGGCATGAAGCGCCGATCTATATCCACGGCGCGCTCCAGCGATTGTGCGACCTGTATGTCGAACATGGCGTGCGGCTCGGTGAGCTGATCCCCGCGACGGGGGTGCCCAAGGCCGAGATGGCGGGACATGTCGTCATCGCGCCGCCGGGGGCGCTCAACGATCGCTGGTCGCGGCGGTTGCCCGATCCGATCACCGCGATGGCGAGCGGGTGGATGCGCGTCCGCCAGCGCGCGCGGGCGAAGAATATCGAATTGCCGCTGATCATGTCCGACCATGCCGACTGGGATGAGCTGACCGCGACGCTGACCGAGATCGCGCCGAAGGAAGTGTGGGTAACGCATGGGCGCGAGGAGGCGCTGGTCCATTGGTGCATGACCCGCCAAATCAAGGCGCGCGCGCTGGCGCTGGTCGGGTTCGAGGACGAGGACGATTGACGGGGGTTGTCATCGGCACGGGGCACGGCATGATGGCTGACATAATTCCAGTCTGAAGGACCTCCCCATCGTGAACCGTTCGCTGCTGATCCTGCCGTTGCTGTCGCTCGCCTGCTCGCCCGCTCTGGCTCAGGACAAGAAGGGGGGAGGCGGCAAGCCCGTCGCCGAACTGGCGGCCGAGGCGATGACGGCGGAGGCCGCGGCGGGCTATGCGATGGCACCGGTTGCCGAGCGTGAGGAGACATCGAAGGGCGCGGTGACCGTCGATGGACGGCGGCTGGGCTATACCGCCACCGCAGGGACGCTGACGGTGCGCGATACCGAGGGCAAGCCGACCGCGAGCATGTTCTACGTCGCCTATACGCTCGACGGGGTGAAGCCGGGGACGAAGCGGCCGATCACCTTTTTCTATAATGGCGGGCCGGGATCCCCGAGTTTCTGGCTCCACATGGGATCGTTCGCACCCGTTCGGCTGCGCACGACCAACCCCGAATTCGTGAAGCCAGCACCGTTCGATTTCGGGCCGAATCCCGATACGTTGCTCGATAAGACCGACATCGTTTTCCTCGATACGATGGGCGCGGGCTATTCACGCAGTCTGGGCGATACCAAGCCATCCGCCTTTTATGGTGTCGATGAGGATGCGGATGTCTTCGCCAAGGCAATCATCCGCTACGCAACCAAATATGGCCGGTGGAACAGCCCCAAATTCCTGCTGGGCGAAAGCTATGGCACGTTGCGGTCGGGGGCGCTCGCCTATCAGTTGCAGGATCGCGGGATGGCGCTGAACGGCGTCGTGCTGCTGAGTTCGATCATGAATTACGGCTATCGCCAGCCGGGGCTCGATCAGGTCTATATCAACTATCTGCCGAGCTATGCGGCGACCGCCTGGTATCACAACCGCATCGCCAATCGCCCCGCCGACGTCGCGACGATCGTGGCGCAAGCGCGCGACTTCGCGAACGGCCCCTATGCCGCCGCGATGGCGAAGGGGCAGACGATCACGCCGGCCGAGCGCGATGCGGTGGCGCGTCGGATGAGCGAGTTGACCGGGCTGTCGGTCGATTTCATCAAACGCGCGAACCTGCGCGTCGACCTTGCCCGGTTCCAGAAGGAATTGTTGCGCGACCGGCGCGAAACGATCGGGCGGTTCGATTCGCGCTACACCGGGATCGATGCCGATGCGGCCGGGGAGCGGCCCGAAAGCGACGCTTCGTCGGACGCGATTTCGGGTGCGTTCATCGGCACGTTCATGGATTATCTGACGCACACGTTGGGGTATAAGACAGAGATGCCCTATCGTCTGAGCGCGCGTGATGCGGACGGATGGACGTGGAACTGGAAGCATGACGCGCCGGGTCGCGGCGGGGAGCAGAACAACCCCAATACGGCCGTCGATCTGGGCGCGGCGATGCGCACCAATCCCTATCTGAAAGTGCTGTCGCTCAATGGCTGGTACGACATGGCGACGCCGTTTTTCGGGACCGAATTCGACCTCAACCACATGATGCTCGAACCCGCGCAGCAGGGCAATCTGTCGTTCCGTTACTATCCCGCCGGGCACATGACCTATCTCAATCCCGAGGCGCTGCGCCAGATGAAGCGCGACCTCGCCCGCTGGTATGACGAGGCGGTGTCCGAGGCGAAAAGCGCGACGCCGCCGCAGGCACCGTCGCTGTCGGGCGGCGCGGTGGGCGATACGCCGCCAGACTCATGGGCAGACTGATCCGGGCAGGCTGATCCAGCGCGCTGCGCTTGCCGTAGCGTAAGCATCGGAGATCGCTTGACAAGACTCGCCAATGAGTCGACGCGCCGGGCAACCAGCCGCCAACAGGCTGGATGTTTTGGAGGATGTCATGGTTCGGTTTTCGCGCGCGGTCATGCCGCTGTTGCTCGTGTCGGTCGCTACGCCGGTTTTGGCCCAGAGCCAGTCTCAGGCGCGGGCCGGGGTGACCACCAGCGCGGCGAACGAGCCCGTCGACCGGATCGTCGTATTCGGCGACAGCCTTGCCGATGGCGGATTCTTCAACGCGCTGATCCCGAATCTGCCCGCAGGCGCGGGGAGTTTCACGACCAATCCCGACCCGGTCGCGCCCGAGGTTCTGGCCGCGCAGCTCGGTATCGATCTGAGGCCCGCTTATGGCGCGACCGCGACGACGGGGAGCAACTATGCGATCGGCGGCGCGCGCGTCACCGCCGCCAATGGTCCCAGCATCCCGATCGCGACGCAGCTGTCGGGCTATCTGGCACGCGGCGGCACCTTCGGCCCCCGCGATCTCGTCTATATTCAGGGCGGCGGGAACGATTATTTTGCGTTCAACGCACTGGGCGCGAACAACAACGCGATCCTGACCACCGCCGCGACGCAGCTGGCGGGGGTCGTCCAGAGCGCGCAGGCGGCGGGCGCACAGCGGATCGTGACGTTCGCGGTCCAGAGCGGCGGGGCGTCCGCGCTGCAGCTGTTCAACCGCACCTATGCCGCCGCGCTGGCGGCGGCGAACGTCAACGCGCTGTATTTCGATACCGACAAATTGTTCAACGAAATCGTCGCCAACGCGCCGGCGTTCGGGATCACCAATGTGACCGGGCAGGCGTGCACCGTGGCATCGTCGCTCTATTGCACCAGTGCGACGTTGGTATCCCCCAACGCGAACCGCACCTATGTCCTCGCCGACAGCGTCCATCCGAGCGGGATCGTGCAGGAAATTCAGGGCAAGGCGGTCGCGAGCCTGGTTCGCGCGCCCGAACAGATTGCAGGTCTGACCTATGCCGCACAATCGATGTTCCGCGCACAACGCGACCTGATCGAAAGCGCCGAGCGCGGCAATGCGGCGCGTGCGGGCCAGCGCCTCGCACTGTTCGGCGGCGCGGGCTATCATTATTACAGCAAGACCGGCAGCAATCAGGTGATCGGCATCACTGAACGCGGTTTTGCGGGCACGCTGGGCGCGGACCTGTCGCTGGGGGACAAATCGGGCGTCGGGATCGCGGGCGGCTATGGCGATGGCAGCGGCGATTTCTCGCTCGGCACGGGCAGCTATCGGGCGAAAAGCTGGACCGTGAACGGCTATGCGCGCGCCGGGGTCGGGCCGGTCCGCGTGATCGCCGACGGCACCTATGGCCGGATCAGCTATGACCGCATCTCTCGGCAGGTGCAGCTGGGGCCGGTGTCGCGGATCAATCGGGGCGATACCGATGGCGATTATGTATCGGGACGCGTCAGCGCGGCGGTCGACCTGTTCAGTGCCGAGGGCGTCGGCGTCGGCCCCGATGTCGCGGTGCAATATGAGAAACTGACGATCGACGGTTATAGCGAGAACGGCACGTCATCGACCGACGTCGCGTTCGGGCGTCAGCGCGTCAAGGGCTGGACGGGGCGGGCGGGGCTGGTCGCGCGGTCCTTGCCCGGATCGGCCGTCGGCTTTTTCGCGCGCGCCGATTACGAACGCAATCTCAGCGACGACCCGCGTCTGTTCACGATCGCGCCCGCCGGTGCGCCGATAAGCTATACGACCAACGTCACCAGGGCGGATCGCGACTATTTGAGTTTCGCGATGGGCGTCGACGGCCAGCTGGTCGGGGCGTTGTCGGCGCGGGCCGGGGTCAGTGGCTATGCGCTGCGCGACGACCGCGATAGCGTGACTGCCTTTGCGGGCCTGTCGATGGCGTTCTGATCGGGGAGGATGGAGGGGCCCCGGACGGCTCCTCCACGAACTGCCTTCAGCGCTTTGTATCGCGAAATGAGAGGTCGGCGGTTACCGGGAAGTGATCCGACGGATAGCGCCGTCCGTCATGGTCGGTGTCGGTCGCGAACGAATCGACCCTGAAGCCGCGAACAAGAATCCAGTCGATCCGGCGATCGGGCGTGCCGGTGAAATCATGGAACGTCGCTTCTGGCCCGATGGGTTTCGTGGCCACGAGGCGCGCGTCGATCAGGCTTTCGG
>JAPKCG010000152.1 GCA_028823055.1 Sphingomonas bacterium | reverse complement strand
CGAACTTGGCCCTTGGTGGAAAAGGCTTCTCTGGATGGCCGGAATCTGGACCGCCAGCGTTCTTAGCCTCGGCGTCGTTGCCGGGTTTATTCGCTGGTGGCTCTCGGTCTGATCTGCAGGGTGTTGCGGGGAACCAATATGTTCCAGGAGACATCGAAGTGCGCGGTTGCACGTGAGATGCCAGTGAGATCGTCGCAATCTCACCGCCAACCTCTATTGGCATATAACGACCTGCCGAACGTTGGCCGGACCTGTTCGTCAATTGGGTTCGCTCGCAGGGGGTTGGGTAGGCACGACACCCACGATCATCAGATCGCCGTCGATCCGTCATCGGGTGGGGATCGATCATTCGGATAGCGCTCGGTAATTTCCCGATTTGAAAGCAGATATGGGCGTGCCATCAGATCGTGGCACGCTTCTCCTCGGGGGCGGCCCAAGAACGAATCAGGCGCAGAACGTAACGATCGGACCATTGTTGAAGGACCGTCTTTCTCTTTCGGCCCCGGCCCGCATGACGAATCCTGTCGGATAGTTGCCATTTGCGGCCAATTCGCCTAAGCGCATCCGACGTTCCGTCACTGGACGCATCGACAAGCACCTGCGGGTGTACGCTGACCGGCGAGGTTTCGCCCGTCGGCGCTTTTGCGTTTGGTGATAGCACAACGAGGAATTGAGGCGATGTTCGACAGTTTGAGCGACCGGCTTGGCGGGGTATTCGACCGTCTGCGTGGCCGTGGCGCGCTGACCGAAGCCGATGTGCGCTCTGCGATGCGCGAGGTGCGCGTCGCGCTGCTCGAAGCCGATGTGGCACTGCCCGTCGCGCGCCAGTTCGTCGACGGGATCACCGAAAAGGCGGTCGGCCAGAACGTCCTGCGATCGGTCACGCCGGGACAGCAGGTCGTCAAGATCGTCAACGACGCGCTGGTCGAAATGCTCGGCGCGGACGAATCCGAGCTCGATCTGAACGTCACGCCGCCCGCGGTCATCATGATGGTCGGCCTGCAGGGGTCGGGCAAGACGACGACGACCGCGAAGATCGCGAAGCGGCTGTCGGGCGGGCAGATGGGGCGCGAGCGCAAGAAGGTCATGATGGCCTCGCTCGACGTCAATCGTCCGAACGCGCAGGAACAGCTTGCAACGCTCGGCACGCAAGTCGACGTCGCGACGCTGCCGATCGTCGTGGGTCAGCAGCCCGTCGATATCGCGCGACGGGCGCTGCAGGCCGCGAAGCTTCAGGGCTATGACGTCCTGATGCTCGACACCGCAGGGCGTTTGCATGTCGACCAGGCGTTGATGGACGAGATGAAGGCGGTGGCGGATGTCGCCACGCCCGCCGAAATCCTGCTCGTCGTCGATGCGCTGACCGGTCAGGACGCAGTCAACGTCGCACAGAATTTCAGCGATCAGGTGCCGCTGACGGGTGTCGTGTTGACGCGAATGGATGGCGATGCGCGTGGTGGCGCGGCGTTGTCGATGCGCGCGGTGACGGGCAAGCCGATCAAGTTCGCAGGCACCGGCGAGAAACTTGATGCGCTTGAGGCGTTCCATCCGGGCCGCGTCGCGGGCCGCATTCTGGGCATGGGCGACGTCGTCAGTCTGGTCGAGCGGGCCGCCGAATCGATCCAGCAGGAGGACGCCGAACGCATGGCGTCGCGCCTTGCCAAGGGTCAGTTCGACATGAACGACCTGCGCGGGCAGTTGCAGCAGATGAGCCGGATGGGCGGGCTGGGCGCGCTGGCGGGAATGATCCCGGGCATGAAGAAGGCGCAGCAGGCGATGGCGTCTGGTGCGGTCAGCGACAAGGTGCTTGTCCATATGGACGCGATGATCGGATCGATGACGGTCAAGGAGCGTGGCAAACCCGAACTGATCAACGCCAAGCGCAAGATACGGATCGCCAAGGGGTCGGGCACGACGGTGCAGGAGGTCAACAAGCTCCTAAAAATGCATCAGGAAATGTCGACCGCGATGAAGAAGCTCAAAAAGATGGGCGGGCTCAAAGGCATGATGGCGATGCTCGGCAAGGGCGGCGGCATGGGCGGGGGAATGGCTGGACTGGGCAATGCGCTCGGCGGTCAGCAACTTGGCGACATGATGGGCGACATCGGCAAGGGCGCGGGCGGTCTGCCCGGCCTGCCCGGACCGGGCGGGGCCCCACTGCCCCCAGGGTTCGAGAATTTTACCAAGAAAAAGTGACAACCAATTCAATACGAAGGATAAGTTTACAATGGCAATCAACATTCGTCTGTCGCGTGGCGGCTCCAAGAAGCGTCCCTATTATCGCATCGTCGTCGCCGATGCGCGCTCACCGCGTGACGGCAAGTTCATCGAGAAGATCGGTAACTACGACCCGCGTCTCGCCAAGGATGACGAGAAGCGCGTTCAGATCGATGGCGACCGTGCCAAGCATTGGCTGAGCGTCGGTGCGCAGCCGACCGATCGCGTCGCTCGCTTCCTCGACGCTGCAGGGATCAAGGAGCGCGCTGCCCGCAATAATCCCAACAAGGGCAAGCCCGGCGAAAAGGCGACCGAGCGCGCCGAGGAACGTGCCGAGAAGGCAAAGGCAGCCGAGGAAGCCGCTGCAGAAGCAGCCGCAGCGCCGGCTCCTGAACCGGAAGCCGTGACCGAAACGCCCGCGGATGCCGAAGCGACGACCGAAGCGCCTGCAGCTGAAGCCGAAAAGGCAGCGGACGAAACCGCCGCGTAAAGAGAACCGATCCGGCCATGGTGCGTTGAACTCAATCAATTGAGGAGACCAGCACCATGGCCATCGACCCAGATCCGCGAACCGCGCCCGACGACGACGAGGACGCCACCAACGCCGGTGAATCCGCGCCTGACCCCGCCGAAGGAAGTGACGAACTGCCCGATGACAGACGCGGTTCCCCCAAAGGCTGAAGCCCCCGTCGTTCTGGCGGTGGCGATCGGCGCGCACGGTATAGCGGGGCAGGTGCGGTTGAAGGTATTTGCGGAAGATTTCGCGCGCTACAAAAGCTTCAACGACGGCGCGTTAACGCTCAAATCGACCGCACCGGGGAATAACGGCCTGATCGTGCGCTTCGCCGAGATCGCCGATCGCACGGCTGCCGAAGCGATGCGCGGTACTGAATTGACGGTGCCGCGAGCGGTATTGCCGCGTCTGGCCGACGGTGAGTATTATCATGCCGATTTGCTTGGGCTGCCTGCGATCGCGGATGACGGCGAGGCAATAGGAACGGTCGTCGCTATCGACAATTTCGGCGCGGGCGACGTCATCGAGATCGAGCGCCCGAGCGTCGATGGTGTCACGGGCAAGCGCTTCATGGTGCCGATGAACGCCGATGCAGTGCCCGATTGGGATACATCGAGGCTCGTCGTCGCGCGCGACTTTATCGAGGTTTAGCGTCGGAGCGGTTTTCGCTCGGCAAGCAGATTGCGAATCGTCGTCGCGGCGACGCCCGCCTGGCCCATTGCGTGGCTGATCTGATCGAGCCCGAGCACGACATCACCGGCGGCGAAGAGCCCGGGAATGCTGGTGCGTTGATGCGCATCCACCTCCAGACAACCTTCATCGCTTGCCGCCGCGCCCGCATCGACCGCCAGTTTCGAGCGAATGAGCGAGCCTAGCGCGGGATAAACGCTGTCGAACGCCATTCGTCCGCCAGCCGTTTCGACGACGAAGCGATCGTCTTCGATAGCATATCCGCCACAGGGGCCATCCACTCTAACGATCCCGGCCTCGTCGAGTGCGCGGACGCATTCCTCGTCGAGTTGATGTTCGGCAGCGGGCGCGATGAGCGTGACGTCGTTGGTATAGCCGCGCAGGAACAACGCCTCGCGCATGCCGTGGTCGTCGGTGCCGATCACGCCGACGCGCTTGTCGGTGACCTCATATCCGTCGCAGATCGGGCAGTAGCGGATCAAGCCCGAAAACAGCGCCTGATCGTGCAGAGTGTCGTCCATGTCTGGCCGGTTATTGACAACGCCCGTGGCGAGCAGGACGGTGCGGGCGGGATAGTGGCCCCGATCGGTATGAACGACGAAGTTTTCGCCGTCGCGCTCGATCCGCGTCACCAGGACATCTTCCTTGACCGCGCCGTAATTTTCCGCCTGTTCAGCCATGCGCTTGAGCAGATCGGTCCCTGCAATGCCGTCGGGATAACCCGCATGATTGTGCGTGCGCGGGATCAGGGCTGCGCGGCTCGATCCACAGTCAAACAGGCGGATCGACAGGTGAAAGCGCGCGAGATAGATCGCAGCGGTCAGCCCCGCAGGTCCCGCTCCGATAATGATGCAATCATCCATGTCTGACTGGACGCCGCAGATACCGGATCGTTCCTTCGCCGTTACGACCTTTCCTGATCCGGCATCTGGGGCTGAACGTTGTAGCCGACGATGCGCCGGGTTACGGACGCGCGACAGACGGAGAGACGATGACTTTTGCCGCCACCATCCTGACGCTTTACCCGGAGATGTTTCCGGGACCGCTCGGCGTGTCGTTGGCGGGGCGGGCGCTGCAGGCGGGACGCTGGTCGTGCCAGGCCGTGCAAATCCGGGACTTTGCGACCGACAAGCATCGCACGGTGGACGACACGCCGGCGGGCGGCGGCGCGGGGATGGTGCTGCGCGCCGATGTCATCGCGGCGGCGCTCGATTCCGTGGCGGACGACCGGCCTCGTATCGCGCTGACGCCGCGGGGCTCGCCGCTGACGCAGGCGCGTATTCGCGCCCTGGCCGATGGACCCGGCGTCACACTGCTGTGCGGCCGGTTCGAGGGGTTTGACGAGCGCATCTTTGCGGGTCGCGCGGTCGAGCAGGTGTCGATCGGCGATTATATTCTGTCGGGCGGGGAGATGGGGGCGCTGGTGCTGCTCGATGCTTGCATTCGGCTGCTGCCCGGCGTAATGGGCGCGGCTTGTAGCGGTGTGGACGAGAGCTTCGAAACGGGGCTGCTCGAATACCCGCAATATACCCGACCTAATGAATGGGAAGGGCGCACGATCCCCGAAGTGCTGCGATCGGGGGATCATGCGAGGATCGACGCCTGGCGAAAGCAGAAGGCAGAGACCGATACACGGCTAAGGCGGCCGGACCTTTGGGAGCGTCATGACGACGTTCGGGTCGGGTCGCCCTCTGGTGCGCGGCGTGAAGACGAGAGACGATAGAATGAACCTGATCCAGACGCTCGAAGCCGAGCAGATCGCCAAGTTCCACGAGAACAAGCAGATCCCCGAATTCCGCCCTGGCGACACCGTCAAGGTCGGCGTTAAGGTCGTCGAAGGCGAGCGCACCCGCGTCCAGAATTACGAAGGCGTCTGCATCGCCCGCGCCAACCGCGGCATGGGCAGCAGCTTCACCGTTCGCAAGATGAGCTTTGGCGAGGGCGTCGAGCGCGTTTTCCCGCTCTATTCGCCGAACATCGACAGCATCGAAGTCGTCCGCAAGGGTGCCGTGCGTCGCGCCAAGCTTTATTATCTGCGTGGTCGTACCGGTAAGGCGGCACGTATCGCCGAGCGTCGCGATCCGCGTCCGCCCAAGGGCACGACCGCCGCGTAAGCGCAGTCGCAAAGCGATAACGAACGGGGCGCCGGGGCATCTGCTTCGGCGTCCCTTTTTGTTCGGGGGACGGCAGGTTCGATGGTCGGCGGTTGCATTTCGGCGCAAATGCTGCGATGCAATAATCCAAGACGGACCCGCGATGGTGGGTGGCTCGGCCCGGCGCCTATCCCCGGGACAATGCGGCATTCCGCCTGAAGAATTCGGATTTATCATGATCAACACCGCCACGCTTCGCCGCGACTGGCTCTCGAACCCGCGTGCGGACATCCTTGCCGGGATTGTCGTCGCGCTCGCGCTGATCCCCGAAGCGATCGGGTTTTCGATCATCGCGGGTGTCGACCCCCGTGTCGGCCTTTATGCTTCGGTCGCGATTGCGATGGTGATCGCGTTCATCGGGGGGCGTCCGGGGATGATCTCCGCCGCGACCGCCGCGGTCGCGGTCGTCGTCGTCCCGCTCGTCAAGCAATATGGCGTGGATTATCTGTTTGCCGCGACGATCCTGATGGGGATCATTCAGGCGATTGCCGGTCTGTTGCGGCTCGATCTGGCGATGCAGTTCGTGTCGCGGTCGGTCATCACCGGCTTCGTCAACGCGCTCGCCATCCTGATCTTCTTGGCGCAGTTGCCACAGCTGACCGGGGTCGGCTGGCAAACCTATGCAATGGTGCTGGGCGGCCTTGCGGTCATCTATCTCTTCCCGCGCGTGTCGAAGGCGGTGCCGTCACCGCTTGTCGCGATCCTTATCCTTACCGCCATCAGCATCGGCATGGGCGCCGACGTCAACACGGTCGGCGACATGGGCAAATTGCCCGAAGGCTTGCCGAGCCTGGCGCTGCCGAACGTGCCGCTGACATGGGGTACGCTTCGGATCATACTGCCCTATTCGCTGACGATGGCGGCGGTGGGCCTGCTCGAATCGCTGCTGACCGCGCAGATCGTCGACGACATGACGCATACCGACAGCGACAAACGCCGCGAATGCGCGGGGCAGGGGGGGGCGAACATCATCGCCGCTTTGGTCGGCGGGATGGGCGGGTGCGCAATGATCGGTCAATCGGTCATCAACGTCACCAGCGGCGGGCGCGGGCGACTGTCAACCTTTACCGCAGGCGCATTTCTGCTGTTCCTGCTTGCCGTGCTTGGGCCGTTCGTCGGTCGGGTGCCGATGCCCGCGCTGGTCGCGGTCATGGTGATGGTGTCGATCGGGACATTCAGCTGGAATTCGATTCCCAATCTGCGCCGTCATCCCTGGCCGTCATCGGTCGTGATGCTAGCCACGGTCGTCGTCGTCGTCGCGACGCATGATCTGGCCAGGGGCGTGATCGTCGGCGTGTTGCTGTCGGGCATCTTCTTCGCGGGCAAGGTGCGGCGGATGTTCGAGGTCGACCGCACTCAGGCGGGTGCGGCCGCGACGTATCGCGTGACGGGCCAGCTGTTCTTCGCCTCGGTCGATCGGTTTACGCGCGAATTCCAGATGCAGCGCGGTGATGCGACGCATGTGATCATCGACGTGACCGCCGCACACTTCTGGGATATTTCAGCGGTCGGCGCGCTCGACAAGATCGTTGCCAAACTGCGCCGCGAGGGTGTGACCGTTGACATAATCGGCTACAACCGCGCGAGTGCCGATCTGGTCGACAAATT
>JAPKCG010000633.1 GCA_028823055.1 Sphingomonas bacterium | reverse complement strand
GGCACGGGCGGCGGCGATGACGGGTGTGCCGCTATGCGCCTCGACACTGGCGAATGATTCGATGGAGGATGTGCTGGCGGCGTCGGGCGAGACGCCGGGGATGTTCCAGCTCTACACGCCGCGCGATCCTGATCTCGCGGCGAGCCTCGTCGGTCGTGCGGAGAAAGCGGGGTATAAGGCGATCGTCGTGACGCTCGACACCTGGGTAACGGGCTGGCGTCCCCGCGATCTCAACAGCGGCAATTTCCCGCAATTGCGCGGGCATGTGCTCGAAAACTATTTCGGCGACCCGGTTTTCGGGAAACTGCTCGGCAAGCCGGTGAAGGACAATCTGGCCGAGGCGATCGGGCTGTGGGGCCGGTTGTTCGGCAAGGTGCTGACATGGGACGATATGGCGTGGCTCAAATCGCTGACGTCGCTGCCGATCGTGCTAAAGGGCATCTGCCACCCCGATGACGCGCGACGCGCAGTCGATGGCGGCGCGGATGCGATCTATTGCTCCAATCATGGCGGGCGTCAGGCGAATGGCGGTATCGCGGCGATCGACATGTTGCCGGGAGTGGTCGCGGCGGCGGGCGATGTGCCGGTGCTGTTCGATTCGGGCATTCGCTCGGGCAGCGACGTGGTGAAGGCGCTGGCGCTCGGCGCGCGCGCGGTCGGTGTCGGGCGACCCTATAGCTACGGCCTCGCGCTCGATGGTGCGCAAGGGGCGGCGCATGTCCTCAGATGCATCCTCGCGGAGGCCGATCTGATGATGGCGGTCAACGGCTATCCGACCATCGACGCGGTGCGTGCGGCGGGCGCGGAGCGCCTCTAGGCGGCGGGCGCGGAGCGCCTCTAGGCGGCGGTGACGATGTGGCCGTCGACGACCTCGACCGGCCACGGCGTCAGAAACTGGCCGACACAGGGACCACCGACGCAGCGTCCGCCGTCGATCTCGAACAAGGCGCCGTGCCAGTTGCACGCGATCAACGCGCCCGAGGGGGTCAGGTAATCGTCGAGCGTTTGCGTCAGCGGCACCCCGGCATGCGGGCAACGATCGACATAGCCGCGGATTTTGTCACCCTGCCGGACGACGAAGCCGTGGAAACGGCCCGCGCGCATCTGCAGGACGAAATTGCGCGCCTTGCCATCCGCGATCAGGTCGAGCGGGGCAAGCTTCACTCCCGGCGGAGTCGACGATAGCCGTCCGCTCAAGCCGGGTCCGCGTCGGGCTGGCGGCTGGGGTGAGTGGCGACGACGGCGGGGAGTGCGCGGGCGGCCTCCGCTGCGGCAACGAGCGCGGGATAGGGCGCGGTATCGACGCTGAAGCGCTCGGCCGAATAGAGCGCGGGAATGAGGAAGCAATCCGCGATCGTCGGCGTGTCACCGAAGGCGAAGCCATGTCCGTGCCGCTTGATCAGCGGTTCGAGCGCGGCAAAGCCTGCGCCGATCCACCTGGCGGTCCATGCCTGCACTGCCGCCGTATCGGCACCTGCATCGGTGCCGAGCGACCTGATGACACGCAGGTTGTGGAGCGGATG
>JAPKCG010000007.1 GCA_028823055.1 Sphingomonas bacterium | reverse complement strand
GGGCAGCGGCGTTGCCGGCGACCAGGCACGGATTACGCGGATGGCCATGATGTCGACGCCGAGAATCTGGTCGTCGAGCTGAAAGGTGATGAGCTGATCGGTCATGATACGGATCTCCTGTCGCGCGGGATCAATGAAGGACGCGGCGAATTGCCGCTGCAAGTTTGTCGGGATGGAAGGGCTTGACGATCCAGCCGGTGGCACCGGCATCTCGCGCGCGCTGTTTCTTCTCGTCCGAACTTTCGGTTGTCAGCACCAGGATCGGCAGGCTGCGCCGCCCCTGGCCGCGCACCTCCGCAATCAGGTCGAATCCGTCCATGCGTGGCATGTTGATATCGGTGATGAGCAAATCCGGCTCGGTCGCGGTTTCGTCGAGCGTTTCGAGCGCGTGGACACCGTCCTCCGCCTCGATCACGCTGTAGCCTAGATCGGAGAGCGCCGCGCGCAGCAGCATGCGCATGCTGGGCGAATCGTCCACCGTCATGATCGTCTTGGTCACACCGGACCCCCCCATTGCAATATCCGTCATTAAAAGAACTCCACATCGCCAGTGGTTGGCGGCGGTACGCGCCGAATAACGGGGGCGGGCATCGCATCGACGACCGATCGGCAGCGGGCAAGGCCGAGTGCCGGCCGGAATTCGACGCGGCGCGCGCTGGTGCCGCCGGTGTCCTCGCCAACCAAAGGAATACGTTCACCACGCAGGAAGCCCCGCGCAAAATCGACATTACTACCGCCAATGTCGCGGAAATTGGTGCGCATGCGTGCGCCGCCGAAAATCCGCGCCTTCAGCCGGTGGCGAGAGGCTCCCATCGACAGCATCGCGTTGATCAACACTTCCATCGCATAAACGCCATAGCGTTCCATCGATGCATCGTCGGACGCGGTGCCATCGGCGAGCAGATAGTGATTGATTCCTCCGATCCTGGCGATGGGATCATAGAAGCACGCAGCGACGCAGCTGCCCAAGACGGTGGTCAGGATCACATCGGTTTCTTCCGAAACCTGCGTTTCGCCCTGCGCCACGGTAATCCGGCGCAACCCATCGCGGCTGGTCAGCGCGCTCATGCCGCACACGCCTGCAACAACCGTCCAGCGATCCTGCCGAGCGGTAATTGCTCGACGACTGCACCGATCTCGAACGCGACGGCGGGCATGCCATAGACGATGCTGGTCGCGGCATCCTGTCCGATCGTCATCGACCCGGCGGTGCGCATCGCGGCAAGCCCGGCGGCACCGTCATTGCCCATCCCCGTCAGGATTGCGCCGACCGCGTTACCGCCTGCAACCCGCGCGACCGATTGGAACAGCCGGTCGACCGACGGACGATGCCCGTTGACCTTCGGGCCTTCGACGAGGCGGCAGTGACTGCGGGCTTCGGTGCCCGCTATCTCCAGATGTTTCTCACCGCCCGGCGCGATGTAAACATGACCGACCTCCAGCGGCGCCCCCGGACGCGCTTCGCCGACTTTCGGCTTGCACAGTCGATCGAGCCGCGCTGCGAAGCTGGGCGTGAAGGTCGCCGGCATGTGCTGGGTGATCACCGTCGGCGGGCAGTTGACGGGGAAATCGGCGAGCAGCGCGAGCAGCGCCTCGACACCGCCGGTCGACGAACCGATGGCGATCATGCTGCCGGGACGCGGGCGATAGTCTTTGATGCTGCTCGAAGAAGGCGCCGCGGATTTCATCGCCGCCATCTGACGGCGCGCGCGCGATGCCGCCCGGACCAGCACGGCAAGCTCGGGACCTGTCGTCGTGCCGGGCGCCGCGCGCAGTCGCGTCTTGTCGAAACAGTCGAACGCCCCAAGTTCCAGCGCGGCGAGGCTGACCTCCGCCCCCTGCGCGGTCAGAGTCGACAGCATCACGACGGGCATCGGCCGCAGCCGCATGATCCGTTCGAGAAATTCGAGCCCGTTCATCCCGGGCATTTCGACATCGAGCGTCAGCACGTCGGGGTCGAGCGCCTTGATCTGCGCGCGTGCTTCATGGGCATCGTGCGCGCTGCCGACGATTTCGATCCGGTCATCGATCGACAGGCTGCGGCGGATCATCGCCTGCGCGGTCGGTGAATCGTCGACGGTAAGGACGCGAACGGTCATGCCGACACCTTCTGATATGCCGTGCGACCGATACATTTGAACTTGCCCGCGGCGGGGCCGATCATCCGTTCCGAATGGCCGATATACATCATGCCGCCCAATTCGAGCTTGTCGGCGAGGCGCGCCTGCAACCGTTCCTTGGTCGGCTCGTCGAAATAGATCATGACGTTGCGGCAGAAAATCGCATCGAAACGCTGTTTGATCGGCCAGTCGGTCAGCAGGTTTAGCGGGCGAAACGCGATCATGTCGCGGAGCGCGCGATCGACGGTCTGTTTGTCGTCGTGACCCGACAGCCATGTCGAGCGCATGCCCGCAGGCACGGTCCGCACGATCTGTTTGGTGTATTCACCTGCGCGCGCCGCATCGAGCGCGCTAGGCGACACGTCGGTCGCGAGCATCTTGAAATCGCTTTTGAGCAGGCGGTTTGCGGCGGCGCGGTCGGTGCCGAGCATCGCCATCAACCAGGTATAGGGTTCCTCGCCCGTCGAGCAGGCCGACGACCACAGTCGCACACGTCCGCCCTTGGCCAGCCGGTCGGCGAGCGCGGGCCAGCGATGTTCGGCGAAATCGTCGAAATGGTGGCTTTCCCGAAAGAAGCTGGTGTGGTTGGTCGTCAGCGCATCGATCATCCGACCGCGTTCTTCGCCATCGTTGCGGATCAACGCGACATAGTCGGCGACGCTCGACATGCCGAGCGCTCGGACGCGCTTGGCGACGCGACCATAGACAAGCTGCGACTTGCCTTCGGGAAGAAGGATGCCGACTTCGTCATAGACGATCTTACTGATCGCGCGATGATCGGCGATGTCGAAGCCGAACTCCCGCTTCGGAGCGGCGCTGGCGGCTGAACTGGCGCTCATGCCGCTTCGGCCAGTGCCGCCGGTGCGACGACGCCGCGGGCGGTGAGTCCATCGACGTCGATGATGAGCGCGACGCGGCCATCGCCGAGGATCGTCGCGCCCGCGACACCGCGGATCGCCTGATAATTGCTTTCCAGGCTTTTAACGACGACCTGCCGCTGATCCTGGATCGAATCGACGAGCAACGCTGCCTGACCCTGGTCGCCTTCGACGACGATCAGCACCGCATCACGCGGATCGGTTCTCGCTTCGGGGATGCCGAGATGATCGGCGACGGGCAACACGGGCACATAGGCGCCGCGCACGTCGAGCAACATGCCCTTCGGCCCGAATTCGTTCAGCGTATGGCTGCCGGGCCGCAAGCTTTCGACGATATGGCTGAGCGGGATGACGAAGGTCTGCGACCCCACCGTCACGATCATGCCGTCGAGCACCGCGAGCGTCAGCGGCAGGCTGAGCGAGAAGCTCGACCCTGCGCCTTCGCGCGACTGGATCGAAATCCGCCCGCCCAGCGCCTGAATATTCTTGCGCACGACATCCATGCCGACGCCGCGCCCCGAAATGTTCGACACCGATTCCGCCGTCGAGAAACCGGGCGCGAAGATCAGATTGTCGATTTCCTCGTCGCTCAGCGGTGCGTCGGCGGTGATGATGCCGCGTTCGACCGCCTTGGCGCGGACGCGCGTCCGGTCGATGCCCTTGCCATCGTCAGCAACGGTGATGACGATCCGACCCGAATGATGCATCGCGCTGAGCCGGACGACACCTTCGGCAGATTTGCCCGATGCCAGCCGGTCCGCCGTCGATTCCAGACCATGGTCGACCGCGTTGCGAATCAAATGGGTCAGCGGTTCGCCGATGCGTTCGACGACGGTCTTGTCGACCTCGGTCATCTCGCCTTCGACTTCAAGCCGGACGCGCTTGCCGGTTTCGCCCTCGAGTTCGCGGATGATCCTGGGCACGCGGCTGAACACGGTCTTCATCGGTTGCGCGCGCAGCGCCATCGTCGATTCCTGCAACTCGCGCGTCAGGTTTTCGAGGTCGGTAACCTCGGCGCAGCTTCCTGCGCTGGTCACCGACAGCCGCTGCGCGAGCATCGCTTGCGTGATGACGAGTTCGCCGACCAGATTGACGAGCCGATCGAGCTTGTCGAGGTCGACGCGGATCGTCTGCGCGGCGGGTGTCGCTGGCGGTGTTGCGGTCGGGGTAGTGCTGGGCGCTGCGACCGCAGGGCTTATCTCCGCCACGGGCGCAGCCGACTTATCGGGTGCTGCCGCGACCGGTGCGGGTGCGGGTGTCGGCGCCGGGACCGGCGCGGCTTGTGGCGGTTCGATGGCGGATGCAGGCTTGGTCAAGATCGCGTCGTCGCCGTCACGGTTCAACGTGATCGAGCAGGCGTCGGTGAATTCGAACACGGCGCGGATATCGTCTTCGGCAACGCTGGCGGGCAGCGTCAGACGCCACGCGATATGACACATCTCGGGATCGAGCGCGTCGAGATCGGGCAGGGCATCACGGTCGCAGGCAACCAGCGTCGCGCCAAGCAATGCGAGCTCGCGCACCAGCAACAACGGTTCGGCACCGTGGTCGAACGCATGGTCGGTAGGGCGATAGGTCAGATGCCAATCGGGCAGGACGTCGTCCGCAGCGGGCCCGACCATTGGGCCGACATCGCCCAGCATCGCCATCAGGTCGTCGAAATCATCGCCACCCGATGTCCATCCGTTCGACGACGGGGCGCTTGCCGCCGGAACGGGGGATGTTTCGGCCGTCACCACGGGTGTTGCCGCTTCGGTCGCTTCGCCGGTACACGCGGCGGTCAGCTTTTCGAGCATCGCTCCATCGGCGGGAGCCTCGGATGCGTCGCGCGCCGCGTTGACATGATCGGCGAGGACATCGAATGCCGCCATGATCAGGTCGAGCAGCGTCGGCGTCAGTTCGACCGTGCCGTTGCGGACCAGATCGAGCAACGTTTCATATTCGTGGGTATAGGCCTGCAACCGGTCATGGCCGAATGCGCCTGCACCGCCCTTGATCGAATGGACGCAGCGGAACACGCTGTTGATCGTTTCGGCATCGCGGTCCCCATCGCGCAACGCGCCGAACAGGACCTCCATATTCGCCAGACCTTCTTCGCATTCCTGAAAGAAGATCTGCTGGATTTCATCGATATCCATAAATCTTGTCCTCGGTCAGGCGGCAAAAAGATCGTCGAAACCGGCGAGCGTCGCCATTTCGACCAATGCGGGGCTGGGGTCCGCGATCCGAAATTCCCGGCCCGCATGTCGCGCTGCCGCCTGGCCCGCACTCAGGACCTGGAGGCAGGCCGTGCCGACCCGGTCGACGGCGCTGCCGTCGAGCTGGATCGGTTCCGCCGTCTCGGCAAGGCGGAGGAGACCGCGACGCAGCGGCGTGGCTGCGGGCGTGTCGAGAACGGATACGAGAGACAGCGTCATGGCGACTTCCTCGGATGCAAGGGTGGGAAGGACGGTCGGATCAGAATTCCGACCAGTCGTCCTGCGCTACCGCCGCTGCCGCTGCGCCACCGCCGACTGCCACCTTGCGCCGTGCGGTGCGGGCGATTTCGCGTCCTGCCTGCTGTGCCCGCGTCTGCAGCGTATGAACGACGCTGTTCGGTTCCGCCGAGCTGTGCGACTGACCTGCATCGAGCTTGAAGCGGGCGACCTGGCGAGCCAGTTCGATGGCTTCCTCGGCCAGGCTGCGTGCGGCGGCGGTCGATTCCTCGACCATCGCGGCGTTCTGCTGCGTCACGCCATCCATTTCGGACACGGCGGTATTCACCTGCTGAAGACCCGTCGACTGTTGTTCGGCGGACGCCGCGATCGTGCCGACCAGGTCGCTGATCTCGCTGATGCGACCGATGATCCGCTGCAAGGCCTTGCCCGTCTCGCTGACGAGTTCGACGCCCGATTCGACCTGTTCGGACGAGGCCATGATCTTGGTCTTGACGTCCTTTGCCGCATCCGCCGAACGCTGGGCGAGTGCGCGCACTTCGGATGCGACGACCGCAAAGCCCTTGCCCGCATCGCCTGCGCGCGCCGCTTCGACGCCCGCATTGAGTGCGAGCAGGTTGGTCTGGAACGCGATGCCGTCGATGACGGTGATGATTTCGCTGATTTCCGACGACGAGCGTTCGATACCACTCATCGCGTCGACCGCGCGGCGGACAACCTCGCCCGAATGTTCGGCTTCGGTCCGTGCTTCGCCGACGACCGAGTTGGCACGCGTCGCGCCCGCTGCGGTTTCGCGCACGGTGCCCGTGATCTCGTCCATCGCCGCAGCGGTTTCCTCAAGGCTTGCGGCCTGCTGCTCGGTACGCTGCGACAGATCGTCCGATGCCTGACGGATGTCGCCTGCGCCGTTGTTGATGCCGTTGGCAGCTTCCCTGACAGCGCTGAGCACTTCGGTCACCGAATCCATCGCGCGATTGTAATCGACGCGCAGACTTTCGTAATCTGACGGGAAAGCGGTATCGATGCGATGCGTTACGTTGTTTTCCGCAAGCTTGGCGAGGCCCGCGCCGAGAGCGCCGACGACCACCTTCTGTGCCGCAGCAGCCTCATTGACGCGCTGGCCATTGGCGCGGAACACTTCCATCGCCTTGGTCATGCGACCGACACAGTCGCGAAAGTTTGTGTATTCGATCGGCGTTTCGAGATCGTTGGCCGCGAGGCCTTCCATCCGGCCGACGGTGTTGACATAGGGGTCGCATATCATCTTGCCCGCGGCCAGCTCGACGATCACCGTCAGTGCCAGCAGACCGGTTGCGATCGCGACGTAGGTCATGGCCGAAACGGGGTTCGCCTCCGCCGCCAGATAAGTCGTGGCAATGCCGCCAGCGGCGATTGCAGTATGTACGATCAGCAGAACCTTGAACTTGGTGCGGATCGGCGCAGTGGAACGAAACCAGGTGATCATGTCGAAGCCTCCTCAGCCCTAATCAATGGTACGCGAAGTTCCCCCGCTTCGAGACCATGGGTGCGAGCTGATCCTCGGCGATAACGGTCAATATTCGATTAACGTATTCTGGAATGAGACCTGCGGGACTCAAAAAATGTGCCGGAATTCCCCAAAAAGAACCAAAAAAGGTCATTCATTGAGCAAAATGGAGATTTTATTTGCGCAATTCGTCACAGGATTTAACAGACTCTCACTCGATTCGATCTTCCGCACGCCGATAATCTTGGCAGTAAAGGCACATCGGCTGATTGAGTGGCCGGGGATGATGCATGTGGCCAAAAGACTGACAATGGTCGTCGCCGATCATCTGCCGCTGCGGGTCATGACGGATAGAGCTGTTCGATCGCGCGCACCTCGGTCACACCCATGTCGAAATAACGGGCGTTGATGACCGCACGTTCGAGCAGATGAGAGGCCAGCTCGCGGGTAAGCCGCGCAACGTCCAGATGTTCCCTGACCAATCAATCGCGCCTTTCAATGCCCGCGCCGATAGCTGCCCAGCCGAACCGTGGACGATTGAGAGTGATTGCCGATTCCTACCGTTAAATTTCCTTCTTTAATCGACGCCTTCAGCAATCAGCGGCGATGTGCATCCCTGAAGCGGCCATAGCTTTGTCCTATAGTCGACCGATCCTTTGCGATGGCGCGGGGGATGGTGGGCGTATCGGCATGAGGTCTATGGTGGTCATCGCGACTATATCTTTGGTCGGCTAGTGCAGTGGGTGTGGCATGGGAGGTAGAGTTGCTCGATCGCCGCGTCTTCCTGCTGGGGTCGGTCGCGGTGATCGCGATGGCGACTGACGCAGCGCGGGGGACGTCCCAACCGGCCCGCCGCCATGCCGTCGTATCGGGCGCGGCGGGACGGATCGACATCGTCGACGATCAGTGGGGCATTCCGCATATCCGTGCGGAATCGAAGGCGGATGCGTTCTTCGGACAGGGTTATTGCGTCGCACGCGACCGGTTGTTCCAGATCGATTATGGCTATCGGCGCGAGATGGGGCGGCTTGCCGCGGTGTTCGGACCCGAATTTGCCGATTTCGATGCGGCGATGCGGCTGTTCCATTATCGTGGCGATATCGACGCGGAACTGACGGCCATGGCGGGCGAGGTGCGTGCGTGCGGGCAGGCGTATCTCGACGGCGTCAATGCGCGGATCGCGGAAGTTGCCGCCGATCCATCGCTGCTGCCGCCCGAATATGCGATCCTCGGCATCGCGCCGCTCAGTTGGTCGTTGCGCGACATCGTCGCCTCGCGCGGCGCGGCGATCGGCAATATGGACGACGAGGTCCGGCGCGCGCGGCTTCATGCGATGGGGCTGCTTGATCTCGACGCGTTGATGGCACCGCTCCGCCCAGCCTGGACGATGCGCGTGCCCGACGGGCTTGATACCGAAGCGGTCGGCGATGCCGATCTCGGCGCGCTCACGGTGCTGACGCGCGGGCTGCCGTTCGGATCATCGACCCCCGTAATCGACGCGGAGGCGCGGAAGGCCCGCGATCAGGCGGGCAGCAACGCCTGGACCGTCGCCGGGTCGCGCACCGCGAGCGGCAGGCCCATCCTTGCCAACGATCCGCATCTGGGCATCGGGGGGTTTTCACCGCGTCACGTCGCGCATCTGACCGCGCCTGGGCTCGATGTGATCGGTGGCGGCGCGCCGGGGCTGCCGGGGATCATGCAGGGGCACACCGATCGCTTCGCGTTCGGGCGGACCAATTTCCACATCGATCAGGCGGATCTTTACATCCTCGATCTCGACCCCGCCGATCCCGAACATTATCGCCATGATGGCGGGTGGAAGCGGTTCGACCGGCATGAGGCCGTCGTCCGAATCGCGGGCGCGCCAGACCGGGTCGAGACGCTGCGCTACAGCGTCCACGGCCCCGTCATCAGCCACGATCCCGCGCGCCACCGTGCCAGCGCGGTGGCGACGATCTCGATGCAGCCGGGGGCGAGCGGCTGGTTCGCGATGATCGCGATCAACCTGGCGCAGGACTGGCAATCGCTCAAACCGGCGTTCGCGCTTCACCCCTCGCCGACCAATTTCCATTATGCCGATGTCGACGGGAATACGGGGTGGCAGGTGATTGGCTTTGCGCCGGTGCGCAAGCGGGGCGACGGGCTGTTCCCGGTGCCGGGCGATGGCGCATATGACTGGACGGGGCGGATCATGTTCGATGCGCTGCCGCGTGCGTACAACCCTGCGAAAGGCTGGTTCGCGTCGGCCAATCAGGACAATATCCCGGCGGATTATCCGTTCAGGGACCACCCGCTCGCCTTCTCCTTCCGCGATCCGTATCGCTACGACCGGATCGCGGAGGTTTTGGCGGGGCAGGACCAGCACAATATCGCCGACAGTATAGCGCTGATGCATGATGTCGTTTCGATCCCCGCGCAGCAATTGCAAGCGATGCTGCCCCCGTCACCTTCGCCGGAAGCAGCAGCAGCCGTCGGAATGTTGAGGACGTGGAACGGTCATATCGATGGCGACAGCGGCGCGGCGGCCTTGTTCGAAATCGTCTGGCGAGAGATCGAGACGCGGATGCGCGACGCAATCGTGCCGCCACGCGCCAGATCGCTCGTCACTTCGCTGTCGCCATCGGTGATGCTCGGTTTCCTATCGCAACCCGATGCGCGTTTTGGCGATGACCCCGTCGCGGCGCGTGATGCGCTGTTTAACGACGCGCTCATATCGGGCTGGGCGAAGGCGACCCGGCTGATGGGCGCGGACCCGGCGGCGTGGCGCTGGGCGACGCTGCACCGTGTTCGCATCCAACACCCCTTGTCCGCCATTCCCGCGATCGCCAGGGCGTTTCCCCCGATCGTGGGTGAGGGGTCGGGGGGCGATGCCTATACGCCGATGGCGCGTTGGGTGTCGGCGGCGGGCTGGCGTGCCACGGGCGGTGCCAGCTATCTGATGGTTTGCGATGTCGGGAAATGGGATAACAGCGTCATGCTATCGCTGCCCGGCCAGTCGGCGGAACCCGCCTCGCCGCATTATCGCGATTTCTACAAACCCTGGATCGCGGCTGAGATGCAACCGTTGCTGTTCGATCGGCGGTCGATCGACGCCGCCGCGACCGCGCGCACGGTCCTGACCCCGGCATGAGCATGATGAAAACACGGATGAACGCCGCGACGGCGATCGCGCTTTCGCTTCCGGCGATCGGGGTTGCCCGGCCCGCGTCGACCGTCGATACCGTCATTCGCGGAGGTACGATCTATACCGGCGCGGATGCCCCCGCGAGAACAGGCGATGTCGAGATCGTCGGCGACCGGATCGTCTATGTCGGACGCGCGCGCGGGACGACGGCGCGGCAGGTGATCGACGCCCGCGGCAAGATCGTTGCACCCGGTTTCATCGACGCACATACGCATCCCGACAGCTATATCCGCAGCGACGATGCGAAGGATCGGCTCAACCTCCCCTGGCTCGCGCAGGGCGTGTCCACCATCGTGATCGGGGTCGACGGCTATGGCACGCCCGACACCGCCAGCGATGCCGCGACGCTTGAGACGAGCGGGATCGGCACCAACGTCATCCCCTTTGTCGGCTTTGGCGCGATCCGCGAACGCGTGATCGGCGCCGCCGACCGCGCGCCGACGCCGCATGAACTTGGCGAGGAGAAAGGGCTCGCGGCGAAAGCGATGTGTGAGGGGGCATATGGCCTGTCGGCGAGCTTGTTCTACGCGCCGCAACGCTATGCCAGGACCGAAGAGGTGATCGCGGTCGCGAGGGAGGCGGGCATTCGCGACGGGATGTACGACACCCATCAGCGCGATGAATCGAATTACACGATCGGCCTTATCGCCTCGACGAAGGAGGCGATCCGAATCGGGCGTGAAGCGGGAATGCCCGTTCACTTCGCGCACCTGAAGGCACTAGGCGTCGATGTGCAGGGCATGGCGCCGGCATTGATCGCGACGATCGAGGCGGCACGCGCAGCGGGGCAGGATGTGACCGCGGACCAATATCCCTGGCTCGCCTCGGGCTCCGCAGTCGATGCGGCGCTCGTCCCCGGCTGGGCGCTGGCGGGCGGATACAAGGCGATGATCGCGCGGTTCGACGATCCCGCGACGCTGGCGCGCGTGAGAATCGAGATGGCTGAGAATCTGCGCCGCCGGGGTGGTCCCGAATCGATCCTGCTTACCGCGCCGGATCTGCCCTGGACGGGCCGGACGCTCGGCCAGATGGCGACGCAGTGGAAACTGACCCCCGTCGATGCCGCGATCCGCATCCTGCGCGTGCCGAACGACGCCGGGACCGAGCCGCGCGGGGTCGGCATCGCCTCGTTCAACATGGCCGACCGCGATGTCGACCTGATCATGAAACAGCCTTGGGTCGTGACCTCGTCCGACGGGTCGAACGGGCATCCGCGCCAATATGCGACCTTCCCGCGCAAATATCAGCTCTACGTTCGACGGCGCCACGTCATCGACACGCGGTTTTTCATCCGCCATTCGACGGGGCTGACCGCCGATATCTACAAGATCAGGGACCGCGGTTATCTGCGCCCCGGCTATTTCGCCGATGTCGTCGTCTTCGACCCCGCCGGCTATCAGCCCCGTGCCGATTTCACCCATCCGAAGATACCGAGCGTCGGCGTCGCCGCGCTCTTCGTCAACGGCCGCCTCGCCTTGCGCGATGGCTAAGCCACCGGCGTCGCGGCTGGCCGCGCGCTCCTCCGCCCCCGTCCAGCAAACTGTCCCGCCGCATGATCGACGCCCCCTATCTTCTCTATCTCGGCAGTTCGGACGACGAGATCGGGATCAAGACCTCGCGCGGGCTGGCCGCATTTCGCCGCGATGATTGCATCGGCGAATTCCGTCATGACGATTGCCCGCTGACGCTCGGCCTGCCGCGCCTTTCGATCGCTACCGCGTGCGGGAAGGGCGCGAAGACGCTGGTGCTGGGGATCGCAAATGCTGGCGGCACGCTGGGCGAAACGTTGATCGAGGATGCGCTGGCGGGGATCGCGGCGGGCATGGACATCGCCTCGGGACTCCACCAGCGGTTACGCGACGACCCGCGCCTCGTCGCGGCGGCCAAAGCGGCGGGAGTGCGGCTGATCGACGTGCGCGATCCGCCCGCGCGGCTGCCGGTCGGCAATGGTCGCCGCCGCGCGGGCAACAGGTTGCTGACGGTCGGCACCGATTGTTCGGTGGGCAAGATGTATGCGACGCTCGCGCTGCGTGATGGCCTGCGCGATCACGGCATAGCCGCCGATTTCCGCGCGACGGGGCAGACGGGCATCCTGATCGCGGGATCCGGCGTGCCGCTCGATGCGGTGATCGCCGATTTCATCTCGGGTGCGATCGAACAGATCAGCCCCGCGCGCGACGATGACGGCTGGGATCTGATCGAGGGGCAGGGGTCGCTTTTCCACCCCTCATTTGCGGGCGTATCGACGGGATTGCTCCACGGTGCGCAGCCCGCGGCGCTCCTGATGTGTCACGATCCGTCGCGCGCGCACATGCGCGGCCTGCCGCATTACCGCGTGCCCGATCTGGGCGAATGCATCGACGCGAACCTGCGGGTGGCGCGGCTGACCAGCCCCGACGTCGTCACGGTCGGCATCGCGCTCAACACCGTCAAGCTCGATGAAGACGCCGCCCGTCGGCTATGTTCGGAGACCGCGGATCGCCACGGTCTGCCCTGCACCGACCCCTATCGCTTCGGCGCGAACCCGATCGTCGAAAGGATGCTCGCATGTTTCGCACCTGCTCGGCACGCCATGACCGCTACCGGCTGACGACGCCGTTCCGCATTTCGCGGGGCGAGAAGACGGCGGCGGATGTGGTGACGGTGGAGATCGCCGCCGACGGTGTCATCGGTCGCGGGGAGGGCGTGCCCTATCCACGCTATGGCGAGAGCATCGACGGCGCGCTTGCCGAGATCGAGACGGCGCGCGGATTGATCGAGAGCGGCGGCACGCGCGCCGACCTGATCGGCGCGATGCGCGCGGGCGCGGCGCGCAACGCGATCGACGACGCGCTATGGGATTGGGAGGCGAACCGCGCGGGGGTCAGCGTCGCACATCTGACCGGCTTACCCGAGCCGCGCGCGGTCGCCTCTGCGATCACGATCGGTCTCGATACCCCCGATGCGATGGCGCGCGCGGCGGGGAAGATCGCGGGTGTCCCGCTGCTCAAGATCAAGGTCGACCGCGACGGCGCGCGCGACCAGATCGCCGCCGTCCGCGCCGCCGCGCCTGGGCCGCGACTGATCGTCGATCCCAATGAAAGCTGGACGATCGATACCGTGCGTGTCCTTGCAACGTTGCTTGTCGACGCACGGGTCGATCTGCTCGAACAACCACTACCCGCAGGAGAAGACGGCGCGCTGGCCGATTGGGACGCCCCGATCGCGATCTGCGCGGATGAATCGCTTCACACCGCGCGGGATCTCGACATGTTGCGTGGCCGCTACACGCATGTGAACGTCAAGCTCGACAAGACCGGTGGGCTCACCGAAGCCCTCGCGCTGACCGCGATCGCCCGCGCGCGTGGGTTCGGTCTGATGGTCGGATGCATGGTCGCCTCCTCGCTGGGCATCGCGCCGGCGCTATTGCTCGCGGGGGAAGCCGATTTCGTCGATCTCGACGGGCCGCTCTGGCTCGCGGAGGATTGGCCGGACGGCGTGCGCGATGACTGCGGGATGCTCCATCCGCCGCGCGCCGGGTTCTGGGGGACGCCCCCGCCCCCGCCCCCGCCCCCGCCCGCGTGACGGCGGGGCGGATCGCAGCTATGACCGGACGGGCATGAACCTTCGCCATATCGAGATATTCCACGCGGTCTACGTCAACGGCTCGGTCAGCGCCGCGGCCCGCGCGCTCAACATCTCGCAGCCATCGGTGTCGAAGACGCTGCGTCATGCGGAATCGCTGCTCGGCTTCGATCTCTTTCGCCGCGCGTCGGGGCGGTTGATCCCGACCGACGATGCGCACGCGCTGTTCGGCGAGGTGTGCGAAATTCAGGACCGTGTCCATGCGCTGCGTGAAGCGGGGCGTAACCTGAAAAGGGGCGCGGGCGGGATGCTGCGGATTTCGGCATTGCCCTCGCTCGCGCTGGACGCGCTGCCGACGGCGGTGTCGCGCTTCATCGCGCAGCATCCGCGTGTCCGTTTCGATCTCCAGACGGTCCATCACGACGATCTGCTGCGCAAATTGCACGAGCGCGAAACCGACATCGCGGTCGCCTATGAAGTGCCCCCGGCCGCGCCGCTCGGCAAGACCTGGCTGGGGGAGGGCGAACTCGTCGTGCTGTATCGCGAGGCCGACATGCCCGATGCGCCGCAGCGGCTCGAACTCGATGATCTGGTCGGGCGACCCTTTATCAGTCTCGCCGCGAGCGGGCCGATCGGACATTTGTTCAGCGCCGAACTCGCACGGCGCGACATCGTGCTCGATGAGGTCGTGTCGGCGCGCACCTTTTACATCGCCACCGCCTTGGTGCGGGCGGGGGTTGGGCTGACCGTCGTCGACAGCTTCACGGCGGCGGCATCGATGGCACCCGGTCTGGCGATCCGCGGCCTGCGCCCCTCGATCACCTTCGACGTCCATGCGATGTTTCTGCTCAACCGCCCGCCGACCGCGTTGGCGCTTGAATTCCTCAAGACGATGGGCAGCGTGGTCGAGAGCGATTAAGCGCAGTCGGCATCCCACGCCGCGATCAGCGCATCGCCCGTCGCAGGACGCAATGTCAGGATACCGCTGCCACTATGCCGCGTCGGATGGACGCGATTGGTGAGCAACGTCCACGCCAGCCCGCGCGTCCAGTCGATCCACAGCCCGGTGCCGGTAAATCCGGTATGACCGATCGTCTCTGGCGAGCAGGCGCTGCCCCCCGACCAGCCAGCGAATTTGCGCTCCCACCCGGCGGTGCGATGGCCTTCGACGGGCGACGTGATCGCTCGCCGCACGAAGGGAGAAGCGTTGCCGAGCAGCCCGGCGGCGAAATCGAGCACACCATTGACGGTGCCGAACAGTCCAGCATGACCCGCGCGTCCGCCGAGCGCGAAGCAATTTTCGTCATGCACCGCGCCCTTCATCACGCGCCCGCGCCACCGGCAATGTTCGGTCGCGACCGCAGGGCCGGGGGGCGGTCCGAAGCTCAGCCCCGCTGCCAAGGGCACGCTGTCGAGGGAGTCGCCTAAAATACGCTCTGCCGCGATCCCGAGCAGGATAAAGTTGATGTCGGAATAGACGGGTGGCCCATGCCGCCATTCGCGCTGGAGCACGAAGGCGCGCAGGCGATCGGGATCGTCGCCATAGGTATAGATCGGCTCGACCGCCGGCAGGAAGGTACGGTGGACGAGGCAGTCGCGAAACGTCAGCCGTCGCTCCGCTGCGCCCGCCACGTCATATTGGCGCAGATCGGGGATCGCACTTGTCAGCGGTGCGTCGAGATCGATCCGGCCCTCTTCCGCCAGTCGCAGGATCAATGTCGTCGTAAAGATCACCTTGCTGACCGATGCGAGGTCGAACCAGTGATCCGGGGTCAGCGCTTCCTCTTCGGGGACACGCTGCGCAAGGCCGTAGACGCGCGTTGCGCGCGCGCCGTCGCTGCTCACGATACCCAAAGTCGCGCCGGGGATGCGCCCGTTTGCGATACTCGCAAGGGCGGGCGCGAAGGCGGTATCGGCGATCGTCTCGATCATGCCGGTTCGTCCGATGGTCGCGGGCGAATGCGCGCGATCAGTGGGAGGAAGGGAATTGCGGCGAGGCTGACGATCCCCGACAGCAGGAAGAAATTGTCATAGCCGATACGCGCCACCATCGATCCGCCCGCCCCGGCGAGCAAGCGGGGGAGAAGGAACGCGAACCCCGACAGAAACGCATATTGCGCGCCGGGATATTTAAGGTTCACGAGCATCGACAGATACACGACGAACACCGCCCCCGCCATGCCGTTGCCGAACTGATCGGCGGCGGTCGAGAGGTAGAGGAGTGGTTCGCTCATCACCTGGTGCGCGAGCCAGACGAAGCCGAAATTCCCGAACGCCGCGAAGAATGCGCCGACACCGAGTGCGATGCCCATCCGCGTCCGCGTCACCATCCATCCGCCGATCCCAACGCCCAATATGCTGGCGACCAGCGCGACGAGGCTGTCGGCGCGCCCGATCTCGGACAGGCTGTAGCCCAGTCCCTTGATCATCGGCTTCGACAGGTTAAGCGCCAGCACATCGCCCATTCGATAGACCGATACAAAGGCCAGGACGACGAGCGCGCCGAAGCCGTATCGCCAGAAGAAATCGACATAGGGTCCGATCGCGGTCGATGTGCGGATCGCATCGTCAGGCCCCGCGCGCCTGATCCGCGGCAGCGCGAGCGCCATCACGATGAAGGGCAGCATGCAGGCACCGAGCACATAGGGCGTGACGTTGCTGTCCGCGCTGATCCCCACCCCCACCGTGACCTCGAGCAGCACCCGACCGACGATCGCGGCGAGGACCATCGCGATCGCGAGGATAATGACGCTCGCGATCAATCCTGCAGCCAGCCCCGCCCTGCGTGGCACCCCCGGCGTTTCCGGTCGCATCGCCGCGAGCAGTGGGAATGGCGCAAACGCCGCCGCAGCGATGACGAGATACGCCGCGCTCCACCCGCTGCCGTCGGCGACGAGCAGCGCGCCGCTGCCGGCTGCGACCATGGCGGTGCGATAGCCCCATAGCGTCGAGGCGGCGAGTGGCCCCTGTTCGGCCTGAGTCGGGGCGAGTTCGATCCGCCAGGCATCCGCCGCGACTTCCAGCGTCGTCGTCCAGAAGGCGAGCAATGTCGCGAACAATGCGGTGATCGGCAGGTTGCCGTCGTCCGCCGTCATCGCCATCGCCACCATCGCGGTGAAGATGCCGAGTTGCGACAGCATGATCCATCCGCGCCGCTTTCCCCATACCCGCCCGAACCCCGGCACGTCGTACCGATCGAGCAACGGTGCCCAGACGAATTTGAACGTCGGCAGCAACTGCACCCAGGCGAAGAACCCGATGACGACCAGCGCGACGCCATGCGCCTGCAACCGGAGCGTCAGCACGGTCGAGAACATGTAAAAGGGCAGTCCCGCCGAAAAGCCCAGCAACCCGAACAGCGCCATGCGCGATCGCGCGGGGGGCAGTGCCACGGGGGGCGGGTCCAACGTGGCGGTGGCGGTCGTCATCGGGCGCGATCCTTCCGCCGATCCTGTCGCCAGTCAATCGCGCTCTCGGAAAGTCCGGGACACTGATTGGCGCGCACGGAAATTGGCAATAAGGCTGTCGAACAGGGCATCAGTGGAGAGTGGATCGGTGGAACGTGGCGTAGAGGGTTCCGCCGGGACGGCACCCGGACGGTTGTTTTCGATCATCGGCGGGTCGGCGGGCACCCGTGTCGAATGGTATGATTTCTATGCCTATGCCGCGTTCGCAATCTATTTCGCGCCCGAATTCTTCCCGAGCGGCGACCGCACCTCCGAATTGCTCGGCACCGCCGCGATCTTTGCGGTCGGATTTTTCATGCGACCGCTCGGCGCATGGATCATGGGCATTTACGGCGACCGGCATGGGCGCAAGGCGGGGCTGACACTCAGCCTCGTGCTGATGTGCGGCGGGTCGCTGCTCGTCGCGGTCGCGCCGACCCACGCGATGGCGGGGGCATGGGCGCCGGCGATCCTGCTTCTCGCCCGGATGCTGCAGGGGTTGAGCGTCGGCGGCGAATATGGGGCGAGCGCGACATATCTGTCCGAGATGGCGACCGACAAGAACCGCGGGTTCTGGGCCAGTTTTCAATATGTCACGTTGATCGGCGGGCAGCTCACCGCGTTAGTCGTCGCACTGGCGCTCGGCGCGCTGCTGACCGAGGCGGAGTTGCAGGCCTGGGGCTGGCGCATTCCCTTCGCGATCGGCGCGCTGCTCGCGCTCGGCGTGTTCGCGGTCCGGCGACGGTTGGCGGAAACCGAAGCGTTCACCGCGATGAAGGCGGATCGTCCCGCATCGTCGCTGTCGCGGCTGTGGCGCGACCATCCGCGCGAATTCCTGCTCGTCGTCGTGATCAGCGCGGGCGGCGGGCTCGGCTTTTACGCCTACACGACGTACATGCAGAAATTCCTGGTCAATACGAGCGGGTTCGCCCGCGATACCGCGACGCAGGTGATGACCGCCGCGCTGGTCGTCTACATGCTCGCGCAGCCGGTGTTCGGCGCGATCTCGGACCGTGTCGGGCGAAAGCCGATGCTGTTATTTTTCGGGCTTGGTGGAATGATCGCGACGATCCCCGCCTTTCACCTGTTGTCGGGCGTGAACGATCCCGTCCTCGCCTTTGCCGCGATCACCGGGCTGCTCATGCTGCTATCGGGCTACACCGCGATCAGCGGGCTCATCAAGGCGGAGCTGTTCCCCTCGCACATCCGCAATCTCGGCGTCGCGTTTCCCTATGCGATCGGCAACGCGCTGTTCGGCGGCACCGCCGAATATGCCGCCTTGTTCGCGAAATCGCGGGGCATCGAAAGCGCCTTTTATTGGTACGTGGCGATCATGCTCGCGATCACCAGCTATGCCTTCTGGCGGTTGCCCGAAACCCGAACCAGTGCACTGGTAGGGCGCTGATTTTCCGCCTAGGTTTCGGGCGATAAGAATGATGACGGGGACGGAAACACTCGATGCGTAACGATCTTACCGCGGTTCTCGCGATGCTTTTCGCTGGCCCTGCCCTCTCGACGGCATCGGCGCAGACCGCGCCGCCGCAGCAGCAGCCCGAACGGCCCGCGAGGACCGAGGCCCCCGAAAATCAGGTTCTCAATCCCGAACAGCGCGTCACCGGCCCGCTGCCGCTGACGACGCCCTCGCCCGCGCCCGCCGCGACGGGCGCCGCCAAGAAGCCCGACAAATGGAATGTCGAGGCACCGCGCGGCCTGACCCCGCACGCCGTGCCGATCGTGACCGACGAGGGGACATGGATGAATGTCGACGTCTCACGCGATGGCCGGATGGTCGCGTTCGACCTGCTCGGCGACATCTATACGATGCCGATCGCCGGCGGCACGCCGACGCGCGTCGCGCAAGGGTTGAGTTACGAACACCAGCCCCGTTTCAGCCCCGATGGGCGGCGCATCGCGTTCGTCTCCGACCGTGGCGGCGGGGACAATATCTGGATCATGAACGTCGATGGCACCGACAAGCGCCAGTTGACCAAGGAGGATTTCCGCCTTCTCAACCAGCCGAGCTGGAGTCCCGATGGCCGCTTCATCGTCGCCAAGAAGCATTTCACCACCGGGCGGTCGCTCGGCACGGGTGAGGTGTGGCTTTATTCGGTCGCGGGCGGCGGCGGGGTGCAGCTCGTCAAACGCCCCGACGAGGTGTTCCAGAAGGAACTCGGCGAACCGATCTACGCCGCCGACGGCAAATCGGTGTTCTTCACCAAGAACGTCTCGCCCGGCGCGATCTTCGAATATGCGCAGAACAGCTATACCGACCTGTTCGACATCCTGCGCTATGACATGGAAACCGGCGAGACGACGACCGCGGTCTCGGGCGCGGGTGGATCGGTGCGCCCGACGCCATCGCCCGATGGCAAGCGGATCGCCTTCGTCAGGCGCGAGGGCGGCCGCTCGAAGCTCTACGTCAAGGATCTCGACAGCGGGGCGGAGCGCAAGATCTATGACGCGCTCGATCGCGACGTGCAGGAAACCTGGGCGATCACCGGGGTCTATCCCAATATGGCCTGGACGCCCGATGCGGCGAGTGTCGTGTTCTGGGCGGGCGGCAAGATCATGCGCGTGGGGGCCGACGGATCGGATGCCCGCGCAATCCCGTTCAGCATCAACGACACGCGGCTCGTCATCGATGCGACGCATCCGCAGGTCGCGGTCGCGCCCGACAGTTTCAGCACGAAGATGCCGCGCTGGGCCAGCGTGTCGCCCGATGGCCGGACCGTCGTGTACGAGACGCTAGGCAAATTGTGGGTCAAGCCCGTGGCGGGCGGTACGCCCAAGCGGCTTGTGTCGGGCGACGGCGATGCGTTCGAACTCTGGCCGAGCTGGTCGCGCGACGGGCGTCAGATCGTGTTCGTCGGCTGGACCGATGCGGGGCTGGGTCACGTCCGCACCGTCGCTGCTGGCGGTGGATCGGTGAAGGACGTGACGACGCTGGCGGGCCATTATGCCAAGCCGCGTTTTTCCCCCGACAACCAGACGATCGCGTTCGAACGCACGGGCGGCGGGTATCTCACCGCCTCGCGCGGCAGCGAGAATGAGGGCATCTATCGGGTCGCCGCGTCGGGTGGCACGCCGATGCTCGTCAGCGCGGAGGGCAGCGAGCCGCAATTCGGCGCGGGCAACAACCGGTTGTTCTTCATCGCCAATGCCAAGGGCAAGCGGGAACTCGTCAGCACCGACATCGGCGGCGGGACGAAGCGGGTTCATGCCTCGGGCGATCTCGTCAACGATTATCAGGTGTCGCCCGATGGGCGCTATTTCGCGTTCCGCCAGAATTACGAAGCGTTCGTGATGCCGTTGATGCCCGGTGCGCAGGCGGTCGATGTTTCGACGGGCAAGGGTGCGCTGCCCGTCACCAAGGCGAGCGGCGCGGGTGCGGAGTTCATCAACTGGTCGAACGGCGGCGACCAGCTCCACTGGTCGATGGGGCCGACGCTTTACACCGTCCAGACCGCGAACCTGTTCCGCGATGCGCCCGCCGATGAGGACGCGGCCAAATTCGTGCCCCCCGCCAGCGGCACGTCGCTGTCGATGACGGTCGAGGCGGACAAGCCAGCGGGCACGATCGCGCTGACCGGCGCGCGGATCGTGACGATGGCCGACACGGCAGGCGGGATCATCGACGACGGCGTCATCGTCATCCGGGGCGACCGCATCGTGGCGGTCGGCCCGCGTGCCGCGACCGCGATCCCGGCGGGCGCGAAGACCGTCGATGTCGCGGGCAAGACGATCATCCCCGGCCTCGTCGATGCGCACGCGCACGGGCCGCAAGGGGAGGATGATCTGGTGCCCCAGCAAAACTGGGTCAGCCTGCTCAACCTCGCCATGGGCGCGACGACGATCCACGATCCGTCCGCGCGGGCGGCGGAGATTTTCGTCGCGTCGGAAATGCAGCGCGCGGGCAAGATCGTCGCCCCGCGCATCTTCTCGACGGGGGAGGTCATCTATGGCGCGAAATCGCCCGATGTGTATGCCGAGATCAACAGCTACGAAGACGCACTCGCCGATGTCCGGCGGCTGAAGGCGCAAGGCGCGCACAGCGTCAAAAACTACAACCAGCCGCGCCGTGAACAGCGCCAGATGGTGGTCGCCGCCGCGCAGGCGGAGGGGATGGAGGTCGTGCCCGAGGGCGGGTCGCTCTATCAGATGGACATCAGTCTGATTCAGGACGGCAATTCGACCGTCGAACACAATGTTCCCGGCGAATATTTCTACAAGGACGTCATCGATCTGTGGGCGCAGACGAAAACCAATTACACACCGACGCTCGTCGTCACTTATGGGGGGCTGGCGGGCGATCCCTATTGGCGTCAGCATACCGATGTGTGGAAGCATCCGATCGTGTCGAAGTACGAACCGCCCGCGATGCTGCTCGCGCAAAATGCGCGGCGGACGATGGCGCCCGAGGATGCCTATGTCGACGATGACAGCGCGCGCGAGGCGAAGAAGCTGATGGCGCGCGGCGTCCAGGTGTCGATCGGCGCGCATGGCCAGCAATCGGGGCTGGGGCCGCATTGGGAGATGTGGAGCTTCGTGCGCGGCGGCTGGTCGCCGATCGAGGCGCTGCGCGCAGGCACGATCATGCCCGCGACGTCGCTTGGCTATCAACAGGATGTCGGCTCGCTCGAAGTCGGCAAGCTTGCCGATCTGGTCGTCCTCAATGCCGATCCGACCGTCGATATCCGCAATTCGGACAAGGTCGATCGCGTGATGCTCGGCGGGCGGCTCTATGAATCGGCGACGATGAACGAAGTCGTGACCGGCGACCGCAAGACCGCGCCGCTCTGGTGGCAGGGTGAGGGCAACGGCCTTGGTGGGATGCCTGCGGTGGAGAGCGCGACCGGCGGGGATTGAGCGATGCGCGGCCGTGCTCCCGCCGAGGGGGGAGCACGGCCGCGGTCTGCGGATTATTTCAACGGATACGGTCCCTTGCCGCCATCGGCGATGAACCGGTCGACGCGCTCATCGAGGAGCGGCAGCGTCACCGACCCCGTGCTCAACATCGTATCGTGAAAGGCGCGAATGTCGAACTTGGCACCCAGCGCCTGCTCCGCCTTCGCCCGCCCCGCCCGGAACGTCAGCTCGCCCATATAATAGGACAGCGCCTGCCCCGGCCATGAGATGTAGCGGTCGACCTCGGTCTCGATTTCGTGGCGGGACAGCGCGGTATTGTCCCTGAAATATCGTTGGCCCTGCGCGCGCGTCCAGCCCCTGGCGTGAATCCCGGTGTCGACCACCAGCCGCGCCGCGCGCCACATCTGGTAACTCAGCATCCCGAAGCGTTCGTAAGGCGTCTCATACATCCCCATCTCGTCGCCCAGTATCTCGCAATATAGTGCCCAGCCTTCGCCGTAAGCGGAGATGTAGTTGTCGCGGCGATATTCGGGCAGATCGTCAAGCTCGGCGGCGAGAGGAATCTGAAAGGCGTGCCCCGGCGCGCTTTCGTGGAGCGTCAGCGCGGGAAGCGAATAGAGCGGGCGCGAGGCGAGGTCATAGGTGTTGACGTAATAAATGCCCGGCCCGCCGCGCCCCGCGGTCCAGAAGGGTGCGAGTTCGGGTGGCACGGGTTCGATCGCGAACCGGCTGCGCGGCAAATGCCCGAAATATTGCGACGCCTTGCCATCGAAGGTCTTGGCGATCCACGCGGCGCGGTCGAGCAGTGCCTGCGGCGTTTTCACGTAGAATTGCGGGTCTGTGCGCAGGAATGCGAGAAAACTCGCGAAATCGCCCTGCCAGCCTGCCGCGCGCATCGCCTCGACCATCTGCGCATGGATTTTGGCGACTTCGTCCAGGCCGATCGCGTGGATCTGATCGGGGGTCAGATCGCGCGTCACATATTCGCGGATTTTCGACGCATAATAGGCTTTGCCGTCGGGCAGGTCATATGCCGCGATCGTCGTGCGCGTCCTGGGGAAATAGTCGCGCCTCCAGAAATCGAGCAATGTGCGATGCGCGGGCACGACGTCCTGAGCGATCGCGCGCTTTGCCGCGGTGCGCAATTCAGCTTGCGTCGCGGCGGGGATGATCGCGGGCATCGTCCTGAACGGTGCGTAATAGGGCGATGCGTCACCCGCGCCCGCCGCCACCACTTGCGCGATCCCGACCTCTCGCCCGATCAGGGTCACTCGCGGCGCGGTAAAGCCACGCGCGGCCCCGGCGCGCATATTGGCGATCTGCTGATCGATGTAACGCGGCATATCGGTCAGCCGCGCGATGTAATGACGATAATCCGCCTCGGTCCGCAGCGTGTCGCGCGCCATTCCCGCAAGCTCGGTCCAAAAACTGGTGTCCGCGTTGACGGGCATTTCATCGTCGCGGAACCGCTGGCTCGCGAGCAGCGTCTCGATCTGCTGACGATAGAGCCGGTAATCGACGCGGGTCGCAGGCGAAAGCCGCGCTGGATCGAGCGCATCGAGCTGCGCCAGCGTCGCTGTCCAGCGCGCGCGCGCCGTGGCCTGAGCCGCGGGCCCGATATCGGGCAGATGGTCGCGCGCGCGGGCTTCCTGGCCCGATGGTCGAAGCGTCTTGCGCCAGGCATATTCCGCGTTCGCGATCGTGCCGAACCGCGTGTCGGCTGTTCGTTGCGCTGGCGTTGTCACCGGCGGCGCAACGATCTGCGCGCCAAGGGGAACAGGTGCGAGAAGCGCGAACGTCAGGATCAAGCGATGCATGACGGCGATGCTATCGCGCATCGGCAGCATCGGGTAGAGCCTTCGTGCTGCCGACGCCGATCGTGACGAAACATTGCCCTGATGTGACAGTCTCGATTAGGTGGCACGGTTGCCTCTCAACGGATCGACCACCGACCCATGTCCTCCCCCGTCATCCTGCTCGTCGAAGACGACGCCGCGCTCCGCACGTTGACGACGCGCGCGTTGCAGGAAAATGGCTATGTCGTTCGTCCCGCGGGCGGCGCGCCCGAAATGTGGGGCGGACTGGAGGCGGGGCCGGTCGATCTGATCCTGCTCGACATCATGCTGCCGGGCACCAGCGGCATCGACCTGTGTCGCGAGATCCGGCGGCGCAGCAATGTGCCGATCATCTTCATCAGCGCGAAGGGGAGCGAGACCGATCGCGTCATCGGGCTCGAACTCGGGGCGGACGATTATCTCGCCAAACCGTTCGGGACGCGCGAACTGATCGCGCGCGTGCGCGCGGTGCTGCGTCGCGGCGCGGTCGAGGTGATGCCGGGCAAGCGGGAGGCGGGCGACCTCAGCTTCGATGCCTGGACCGTCAGCCTGCCGCGCCGCGAACTGATGAACGAAACGGGTGCGGTGATCGATCTGACGGGGGCGGAGTTCGACCTGCTCGTCAGCTTGCTCGACCATCCGCAGCGCGTCATCGCGCGCGACCGGCTGGTCGAACTGTCGCGCACGCGGCTGCCCGACAGTTCGGATCGCAGCGTCGATGTCCTCATCAGCCGCCTGCGCCGCAAATTGTCGAGTATCGGCAAGCCCGCGCCGATCATCACCGTGCGTGGAGTCGGTTATATGCTGAACGTGCCGGTGACGCGCCGATGATCGGCCGGTGAAGCGGTTCGCCTGGCCCGCGGTCGGGCTGATCGGGCGGATCTTCGCGATCCTGCTGCTGACCGTCGTCATCGAATTCGGCGCGAGCACGCTGCTCTACGAACGCGCCAGCCAGTTTTCGGTACGCGAGGATGAGGCGCGGCGGCTTGCCGAACACCTCGTCATCGCGCGCAAGCTGATCGGGGAGGGTCGGCGTGCCGACCGGCCCGCGATCGCGGCGCGGCTGACGACCGACCGATATGGCATCGGCTGGAGTCCCGACCGGGAATCGCTGTCGCGGCTGGCACCAAGGCTCAACGAAATGCGGCAGCAAGTGGTATCGTGGGAGCCGCAGCTCGCCAATGGTCAGCTTCAGCTCCGCCTCGAATCGCCTGGCCGCCAGCCGCGCGTGATCGGACAGATCGCGCTCGCCGATGGCAGCTGGATGCAGTTTTCGACGCTCCACCCGCTTGGCGGGCTCGATCTATCGATCGAGCGCGTCCTGCTCGCGCTCGTTCCGGCGCTCGCACTGCTGGCGCTTGGGGCGGCATTGCTCCGGCAGACGCTGTTCCCGATGCGGCGGCTGGCGGAGGCGGCGGACGAGTTCGGGACGGGAAAGGCGCGCGGGCCGATCGAGGAAATGGGGCCGAGCGAAATTCGCCGCGTCATCACCGCGTTCAACAGTATGCAGCAACGGATCGACAGCCTGATTGCGGATCGTACCGAGGCGCTGGCGGCGGTGGGGCATGATTTGCGCACGCCGCTAGCCCGGCTGCGGTTACGGGCCGATGCGATCGCGGCAGACGACGTGCGCGAGGAAATCGCGACCGAAGTGGCGGAAATGGACGCCATGATCGCCTCCTTGCTCGCCTATCTCGGCGGCGAGAGCGATCCGGAGACGCCCCGGCGGATCGATCTGGCCGAATTATGCGCCAGCCTGGTCGATGCCGCGACCGATCTGGGGCATGATGTCGCCTATCGCGGTCCCGATCATCTCGATGCGGCGGTGCGCGCGTCTTCGCTGCGCCGCGCGATCGGCAATCTGATCGACAATGCGACGCAGTTCGCGACGCGCGTCGTCGTGACCCTGATCGCGCTCGACGATCATGTCCGCATCGTCGTCGAGGATAATGGGCCGGGCATCCCCGCCGCGCAGATCGACCGCGTCACCCAGCCCTTCGTCCGGCTGGACCCGGCGCGTGCGCGCGATACCAAGGGGTTCGGCCTGGGGCTCGCGATCGTCCAGCGCGCGGTGCAGGCGGAGGGCGGCACGCTGACGCTCGGCAATCGCAGCGTCGGCGGGTTGAGCGCGACGGTGACGCTGCCCCGTCGATGCTGACGATTGTGTCAGGCCGCGACCACGCCGTTTGCGACCAGCCGGGCGACCGTCACCCTGAATTCATCCAGGCCGAAGGGTTTGCGGAGATAGCGATCGACACCATGACGCTTTGCCGCATTCTCGTTCCATTGGCCTTGACGCCCCGTCAACATCAGCACGGGCACCAGGGGATTGGGCGCGGATCGTCGTATATCCTCAAGCAACATCATCCCCGGTCGTCCGGGAAGATTGCAGTCGAGAATGACCAGCGAAGGGTCGAGCGCCCATAAGGCAGGCATCATGTCGAGCCCGTCGCGGACGGTCGACATGTCATAGCCCGACCCGTCGAGCGTATCGTGGATGATGTCGATGATCAGCGGATCGTCGTCGACGATCAAAATACGCGGAACCGACGGTGCATGCCGATCCATCAGCAGAACGCCTGACGACCGTTAATCAGATCCGACGCCTGTTGAGCGAGACGCGCGGGGTCGAATGGCTTGGTGATATAGCCGTTCGCGCCTTCGAATCGGGCGATTTCCTCATCCGCACTGCTCGATCGCGCGGTGAGCATCAGCACCGGCAGGCCACTCAGCCGGGGATCGCGGCGGATCGTGCGCAACACCATGATCCCGGACATACCGGGCATCGAACAATCGAGGATCGCCAGATCGGGCGGTCGCCGACGGATCGCGGCGAGCGCGCTTTCCCCATCGGGCAGGCGGCCGATGCCGTGCCCCGCCCCGATCATCGTATCGATGACCATGTCGGCGACGATATCGTCGTCCTCGGCCAGAATTATGCGTCCCATAGCATCGACTCTCTGTTCACGGTGATTTCATGCGGCGACATCGAGCGCCTCCCATCGTTCGGTCAGCATCGCCGGGGCGGCGTCGCGGCCAGCCGCCTTCAGATCCTGTTCGAGCGCGGCGGCGGCGCTGCCCTGCTCGCTCTGGCCGAAAAATCCCGCCGTGCCCGCAAATTGATGGAGCAACGTCGTCAGCGTCGCGAATTGCCGATCCTCCAGGTGACCCTCACGGATGACGCGCGCGATCAGCTCAAGCAATTCGGTCTTTCGCGCGGCGAACCGGTCGGCCAGGCTGTTGCGTCCCGCCGATGCGCTTTCCGCCACGACGATTGTCGCGTCCTCACGATCGCCGGCGGCATCAGCCGCGGCGGCGTGGCGCGCGACCAGATCCTGCAGATCGCGCAGCCGCACCGGCTTGCTCAGATGTGCCTGCATTCCCGCGTCCAGACAGGCGGCGATATCTTCGGCATAGGCATTTGCGGTCAGCGCGACGATCGGCAGCGTGGCGGCGTCGAATCCGGCGGCGCGCAGTCGACGGGTCGCCTCCAGCCCGTCGATCTCGGGCATCTGCATGTCCATGAGCACGAGCGCGTAAGGGCTTCCTTCCGCCGCGGCACTCGTCACCATGTCGATCGCCTCTGCGCCATTATTCGCGATTTCGGGGTCCATGCCGGCGCGCGTTGCCATCGCGGTGATCAATACCTGATTGATGTCATGGTCCTCGGCAACCAGCACCCGCAGTCGCGCGGTGGCGGTCGCACTCGGCGCTGCATGGTCTTTCGTTACTGCCGGGGTCTCCAAATCTGGAGCGACCGCGACCATCGGTACGTGCAGCGTAAAGATCGTGCCCTTGCCCAGTTCGCTTTTCACGCCGATCGTCCCGCCCATCAGTTGCGCCAGTTCGGCACTGATCGGCAGGCCGAGACCCGTCCCGCCGAACCGCCGCGCGATCGTGCTGTCGGCTTGTGCGAATTGCTGGAACACCGCGTCGATCTTGTCCGCCGCGATCCCCACGCCTGTATCGCGGACGTCGATGCGCAACTGATGAGCATCGTCCGCGCCTTCGACGCTCGCCTGAACCTCGATCCAGCCGGTTTCGGTGAATTTGGTCGCGTTGCCGATCAGGTTGAGGATGATCTGCCGGAGCCGCAGCTGATCGCTTTCGATCATCGACGGGACCGCGGGATCGACCTGGATCGTCAGGTCGACATTCTTGGCCTGCGCCACCGGCTCCATCAGCCGTGCTGCGCTGCGGATCAACGTGCGGATGTCGACCGGTTCGTTGGCGATCCGCATCTGGCCCGCCTCGATCTTGGACATATCGAGAATGTCGTTGAGCAACCGCATCATCGCGCGGCCCGATTCGGCGATCAGCATGACGTGGCGATGCTGGTCGGCGGTCAGATCCTCGGCAAGCAACAATTCGGTAAAGCCGATCACGCCGTTCATCGGCGTGCGGATTTCGTGGCTCATATTGGCAAGAAACGCCGATTTGGCGGCGGCGCCCTGTTCGGCGCGAATGCGCGCATCACGCAATTCGTCCTGCATCGCCATCGTTTCGCTAATGTCGCGGATCGATGCGATGACCTCCTGAATGCGCCCCGTTACCGTGTCGCGGACCGACCCGCAATTCGCCTCCAGCCATCGATACTCATCGGTGACGAGCGAGCGCGATCGATAGGCGACGATCAGGCCGTCGGCCTCGCCGCTCGCGATGCTCGCAAACGTCTCCCGAACCCTTGCCTCGTCATCGGGATGAAATCCGCTCAGCATGTTTTCGCCGACAAGCTTGACCGGATCGATCCCCAACAGGTCGCGCGCCGAGGGTGAGGCATAAAGGCACCGCCCGTCGAGCGCGAGGCGGAACACCGCATCGGTCGCATTGGCGGCGAGCAGCATCAGCTGGCGATCGCGTTCCGCCAGATCGTCTTCGATGCGGCGGCGATCGCTGATGTCCATCGTGACGCCGATGAACCCGATGGTATTGCCTGCC
>JAPKCG010000632.1 GCA_028823055.1 Sphingomonas bacterium | reverse complement strand
GCTCATCGACCCGCCGCCCGCCATCATGTCGAGCGTGATCGGTTTCGCGGAGAATTTACGGATCGAGATCGCGGTGCCGCGCAGACTGAGCGGCGGCACGATCACGTTGACGCGGCTGCCGTCTTTCAACCGGGCATCGGCGAGCGGGGTGGTCTGGTCGACGCGGCGACCGACCGAATTACAGATGCGCTGTGCGATCTGGAACAGATGTTCCTCATCGCGAAACTGGATCGGCGCCAGCTCCAGCTTGCCCTTGCGCTCGACATAGGTCTGTTCGGGGCCATTGACCATGATGTCGCTGACTCCGGGGTCGGCGAGCAATTCCTCAAGCGGGCCGAGGCCGAGCAGTTCGTCGACGAGCACTTTTTCGAGCGCGAATTGTTCGCGCCGGTTGAGCGTCAGCTTCAGTTCGGCGAGTACTTCGCCGATGATCGGGCGGAATTCCTCCGCCAGTTCATCCTTGCTCAATGTCGCCGCCGCCTCGGGGTCGACACGTTCGAGCAGGCGCGGCAGCACCTGTTCCTTGATCTTATGGATCGAGGATTCGAACCCTTCGCTGCGGCTGTTGCCTGCCTCGCCGCTCGCATTCTGACGATCGGACAGGCGTTGCATCGCATCGGGTTGCTGAACCGCCAGGCCGCCTGTCGGCGCTTCGGTCTCACCGGGCATGGGCAGCGATTCGATCGGCGGGAATTGCGACCCGGGTTCCGATTCGCCATCGGACCGTTGCGGGCCGGTGCCCTGCATCGGTCGTGCCACGCCGAACGCCGGCCGTGCCGACTGTCCGCTCCCCATTCCGCTCCGACGCCCGAACGCACTCATGTCTTGTCCCCGATGATTACGGTGAGGGGTAGGAGCCAAGTTTTGACATTTTACTAACCAAACCCCGCCCGGCCCCGCTCGACGCCGGTTTGCTTGACGGGCGCGGGCGCTTGACAGTCGCGGGCCTGTCGCGTTCGGGGACGCGATGCGGTGGCTGTTATCCCTCTTGTTCGCGCTGTGTTGCGCGTTGCCTGCATCGGCGGACGATATCGGCGCGGCGGGACGTGGTGTCGTGCGCGTCGTCACGATCGCGGTCGTCGATGGTCAGGTCGTCGGCTTCGGTCATGGCAGCGGCGTCGCGGTCGGTCCGCATCGTATCGTCACCAATGCGCATGTCATGGAACTGGCGGACCGCTATCCCGATAATGTCGTCATCGGCATCGTTCCCTCGGAGGGTGACAAATCTTACGAGGGGACGGTCGTCGCCTTCGATTCGCGCGCCGACCTCGCGCTGATCGATTTCAAGGGCACAGCGTTGCCGCCCGCGACTTTCTTCACCGGGCGGATCGACGAAGGCCAGGGGGTCGTCGCGCTCGGCTATCCGGGCAATGTCGATCTCGCGACCGCGCGCTCCGCCGCGGACTATATTCGCCCGCAGACGCCGGTGCGATCGGAGGGGGTGTTTTCGGGGCGCAGGTCGCTCACCGGGATCGACGTGCTGCTCCATACCGCCAGCATCGCGCGCGGCAATTCGGGCGGCCCGCTGCTCGAT
>JAPKCG010000151.1 GCA_028823055.1 Sphingomonas bacterium | reverse complement strand
CAGCCTCTTTTCTGCTCTTTGTTCATCCTTACGCGATCTATCCGCTGTCGCTGTCGTTCATGCCGCGGCGCGACGTCCGCAAAACGCCGGCGCGCATTCGATTTTCGCTGCTGTTTTCTGCATTTAACGAAGAATCGGCATTGCCCGCGAAGATCGCCAATCTGCGCGCGTTGAAGGCGCGCCACCCCGATCTCCAGATCCTCGCTTATTGCGATCTGTCGACCGACCGGACGGTGGAGATGCTGCGCAAGGAATCCGATGTCGTCGACGTGATCGCCGCGACGCAGCGGACGGGCAAGGCGACGGGCATGGCGCGCCTAGTCCGAAAGGCTGAGGGCGACGTGTGCATCTTTACCGATGCCAACGTTGTCCTCGATCCCGACAGTATCGACATATTGGCCAGCTATTTCGGCGATCCCGACGTCGGCGGGGTCGCGGGCTCGCTCCATTACATCAATGACGACGCCAGCCCAACCGCCCATGCGGGGGGATTATATTGGCGGTTGGAAGAGGGCATCAAATCGCTCGAATCGCGTACCGGTTCGATCATGGGCGCGGACGGATCGATCTTTGCGCTGCGTCGTGAAATCTATCCCGAGGTGCCACCGCATCTGCTCGACGACATGATCACGTCGATGTCGGCGCCGATCAACCGGCTGCGGCTGGTATTCGCTCCCGACGTCGTCGCCTATGAGAAGAATGCGACGTCATCGAGCGACGAGTTCCGCCGCAAACGCCGCATCGCCTGTCGCGCGTTCAATACCCATCGTTATCTGTGGCCGGTCATTCGTGAACGGTTCGATGCGGTCGATCGCTACAAATATCTGTCGCACAAATTCCTGCGCTGGTTCGGTCTCATCCCGCTATGCGTCTGTTTTCTCGCGACGCTTGGTTGCCTGCTCCTGGCGGGATCGCCCAGGCTTGCGGGGGGGCTGGTACTCGCGGCAGGCATATTCTTCCTGCTCGGCGTCGCGCGCGTCAAACCCTTTTCGGTCGCCAACGAACTGCTCATCGCGGTCGTCGCGACCTTCCTCGGCATCATCGATTCGGTGAGGGGCAAGACCTATCAGACCTGGACCCCGGCCCAGTCGCGCAATTGAGATCGCGTCGGACATCCGCGATCACCGTTGCGTTCTTCACGTCGGCGTCATCCGGATTTCATGCGGACGATCGTAACGACGATGCATGGACGACCTGTCTTTCAAAGTGAGCGCCTGGTGCGCTGCGGTGGCGATGCTGCTCTTATTCTGGGTCGGGGTCGGATCGCTCGCCCGCGGCGAGATCGACCGCACCGATGTCGGCTCGGCGCGCGTTGGCGCGGTTCGAGGGATGGACGTGAGGATCGATTTGGCTGCCAAGGCGATGGCTGAAAAAAATTTGCCGAGGCATTTGTCGTAGCGATTTAGTAGTCGCCGATTCGCATGAGGCGCGTATCGCCGCGACATATCGGTGATGCGCCAGCGATCGGCCCGGCATCATTCCGATCGCGCCATCCGGTCGCGTCGCGGACAGTGCGCGGCTGGACTGTTGGGTTGGCTGGACTTTTGAGCCGCTGAATTCTATACCGGTCGATATGGAAACATCGGTATCTGTTATCGACAAGCCCGGCACCGCCGCCGCCGTCGCTTCTCCTTGTGCGGCGGCCAAGGGACGCCCGCGCGAATTCTGCGTCGATGCGGCACTTGCGGCGGCGCTGCGCGTGTTCTGGACGAAGGGCTATGAGGGCGCGTCGCTGACCGATCTGACCGACGCGATGGGGATCACGCGCCCCAGCCTCTATGCGGCGTTCGGCAACAAGGAGTCTTTGTTCAACAAGGCGCTGGACCTCTATGAGGAGGAAAAGCTCGCCTATACCCGCGCCGCGCTCGACGCGCCGACGGCGCGCGGCGTGGCGGAGCGTTTCCTCCGCGGCGGTCTCGCCAACCAGACCTGCGCCGACGAGCCGAAAGGGTGCCTCGGGGTCATCAGCGCGGTGGCGTGCGGGGCCGAGGCCGAATCGATCCGAGCGGCGGTGGTCGAACGCCGCCGATCGGCACACCGTGCGCTCGTCGACCGCTTCGCGCGTGCCAAAATGGAGGGCGATCTGCCCGATCACGTCGATGTCGAGGGGCTGACCAGCTATCTGATCGCGATCATGCAGGGGATGGCGGTGCAGGCGAGTTCGGGCGCATCCTGTACGGAACTTGCCCGGCTGATCGAGACCAGCATGGCGGTGTGGCCGAGCGCCTGAGACGCGATAAAGCCGATATGCGATAAATCTACCGATCGATACAGAAAGTTGTTGACGCATCGGAGCCACCTTCTATACCGACCGGTATGGAAGGCGGCGGCGGACGCTGCACAGCGAAGGACGAAGGGGCGTGGCAATGGCGTATCTGGCATTTCAGGAAAATATCGGGGATCAGCCGACGGCCCTGCCACCATCGATGTCAGCCTCACTGGCGCCATCGACCGGTTCGGTCATGCGCGATGTGTCGGGGCCCATCACCGATATCGGCACGACCCTGTCGGCATCGACCCCTCGGTTGAGCGCGCTCGAATGGTCGGTCGTTGCGCTGGCCGAACGCGACCGGCTGTCGACGCTGCGGGTGCCCGGTCGGATGGCGGTGGCGATGCGTATCCTGTTCGGTGACAGCCCCAACCCGCAACTCGCCGATCCCCGGCTGGAAGCGCTGCGGCGGATCGCGGTATTGAGCTGGCATCACGGTTATACGATCCCGTCGTTCGAAGTGAGTGCCTTTCTGGCCGCCGGTTTCTCCAACGATCTTTACGAGCTGGTCGTTGACAGCATCTCGCGCGGTCGGGCCAGGGCGAGCGCGCGTCGTTTCGAGCGCTGATCGACGCGACCGGGCGAAACTTCTGTCCTACTTCTAACCGATATGGTTTGCCTCACTCCTTTTCCGGGAGGGGCGACATGGACATCGACAGACTGATCGACGCGGTAATCGATCGGGAGGGCGGGTATGGCAATCATCCCGCTGATCGCGGCGGCGAAACCAATTTCGGCATCACGGTCGCGGTCGCGCGGGCCAATGGCTATGCGGGCGGGATGCGGCAATTGCCGCGCGCGCAGGCGGTCGCGATCTATCGACGGATTTACTGGCTGCGACCCCATTTCGATCGCGTTGCGGCACGCGCGCCGACCATCGCCGCCGAATTGTTCGACACTGGGATCAACCTGGGTCCGAAGGTCGCGACCGCCTTCCTCCAGCGCGCGCTCAACGCCCTCAATCGTGGCGGTGCGGACTATCTCGATATCGCACTTGATGCGCTGATCGGCCCGCGCACGCTCGCGGCGCTCGACGGTTTTCTTGGGCATCGCGGCACGGCGGGGGAGCGCGTGCTGCTAAAAGCGATCGAGGCGCTTCAGGGCGAACGCTATGTCCATCTCGCCGAAAGCCGCCCGGCCAATGAGGCGTTCCTGTACGGCTGGCTCGCCAACCGTATCGGTTAACGTCCTAGCGTGATTTTATCTGAACTTCGACGAAAACGGGGGGCAATTTATGGCAATTATCGACGCGATCATCGGCCCGGTTGCGGGCATTCTCGACCGGGTCATTCCCGATCCCAAGGCGCGCGACGCCGCGAAGCTCAGACTGATCGAGCTGCAGGGGACGCAGGAGATGGAGGCGACCCGAACGCAATTGTCCGCGATCCTGGCGGAGGCGCAATCGACCGATCCGTGGACGTCACGCGCACGGCCCGGCTTTCTCTATGTCATGTATGCGCTGCTGCTCTGGGCGATCCCGATGGGTCTCATCGCGGCGTTCCGTCCCCAGATGGCGGATGGCATCGCGCGCGGGATGACCGCCTATCTCAACGGCATCCCCGAACCGCTCTACGCACTCTTCGGCACCGGCTATCTCGGCTACACCGTCGCGCGCAGCTGGGGTAAGGCAAAGGGGGTCGAACGGTAGCGCGCGTTACCGACGATGGATTGCACCCACGGTCGCGCTACCCATATCCGGCATCATGAACGGAAACGAACATAGCAATATGCCGGTATGGCACGGCACCACGATCCTGTCGGTCCGGCGCGGTGGCAAGGTCGTCATCGCGGGCGACGGACAGGTATCGATGGGCCAGACGGTGATGAAGCCCAATGCGCGCAAGGTGCGCCGGCTGGGTGAGGATGGCCCCGATGGCAAGGGACGGGTGATTGGCGGCTTCGCAGGTGCGACCGCCGACGCCTTCACGCTGTTCGAGCGGCTCGAACGCAAGCTGGAGGCGCATCAGGGCCAGTTGCTGCGCGCCGCGGTCGAACTCGCCAAGGATTGGCGTACCGACAAATATCTCCGCAATCTGGAGGCGATGATGATCGTCGCCGATACCGACATCACGCTGATCCTGACCGGCAATGGCGATGTGCTGGAGCCGGAGGCGGGGATCGCCGCGATCGGATCGGGCGGCAATTTCGCGCTCGCCGCCGCCAAGGCGCTGGTCGACTATGAGGCCGATGCCGAGACCATCTGTCGCAAGGCGATGGGGATCGCGGCGGAAGTCTGCGTCTATACCAACGACCGGCTGACCGTCGAAACGATGGATGCCGCCAGTTGAGCTGCGCCGCCTGATCCCCCTCAGAAGTTGGCGATTCCGTGTCAACTTCGTCAATGTCGCACCCCAGTTTTCCCCCGAAGCGGACCCCCTTTTCATGAACGACGCCCTTACCCCGAAACAGATCGTCGCCGCGCTCGACGAACACATCATCGGCCAGCGTGATGCGAAGCGCGCGGTCGCGGTCGCGCTGCGCAATCGCTGGCGGCGGCAACAGCTCAGCGCCGATCTGCGCGATGAGGTGACGCCGAAGAACATCCTGATGATCGGGCCGACCGGCTGCGGCAAGACCGAGATCAGTAGGCGTCTGGCGAAGCTCGCCGATGCCCCCTTCGTCAAGGTCGAGGCGACGAAGTTCACCGAGGTCGGCTATGTCGGCCGCGATGTCGAACAGATCGCGCGCGACCTCGTCGAAGAGGCGATCCGCCTCGAAAAGGAACGCCGCCGCGTGTCGGTGAAGGACAAGGCGGAGGAGGCCGCGATGAAGCGTATCCTCGATGCGCTGACGGGCAAGGACGCTTCCACCGCAACGCGCGAATCGTTCAAACAGCGGTTTCTCGACGGCCATCTCAACGACACCGAGATCGAAATCGAGATCGAACAGGCCCCCGCGATGCCGTTCGACATACCCGGCGGCGGCGCGCAGATGATCAATCTGGGCGAGATGATGAAGTCGTTCGGCGGCGGTCAGCAGCTGAAGCGCCGCAAGCTTACCGTCCGCGATGCGTGGGACAAGCTTGTCGAGGAAGAGGCCGACAAGCGGCTCGACCAGGACGAACTCAGCCGCTCCGCGCTGATGGATGCCGAGGCGAACGGCATCGTGTTCCTCGATGAGATCGACAAGATCGCGGTCAGCGACGTGCGTGGCGGTTCGGTCAGTCGTGAGGGTGTCCAGCGTGACCTGCTGCCGCTGATCGAGGGCACGACCGTCGCGACCAAATATGGGCCGATGAAAACGGACCATATCCTCTTCATCGCATCCGGCGCGTTCCATGTGGCCAAGCCGTCCGACCTGCTTCCCGAACTTCAGGGTCGCTTGCCGATCCGGGTCGAGTTGAAGGGGCTGACCGAAGCCGATTTCGTCGCGATCCTGTCGGATACCAAGGCATCGCTTCCCGCCCAGTACAAGGCGCTGATCGCGACCGAGGGCGTCGGGATCGAATTCACCGACGACGGCATCGCCGCGATCGCGCGGATCGCGGCGGAAGTGAACGGTCAGATCGAAAATATCGGCGCGCGGCGGCTGCAGACGGTGATGGAAAAATTGCTCGAAGAGGTCAGCTTCGATGCGGAGGATCGGACGGGCACAGTTACCGTCGATGCCGCCTATGTCGAGGCGCAACTGGCCAGCATTGCGCGCAACACCGACCTCAGCCGGTTTGTGTTGTAACTATTTCGATGGCTTGTCGTAGGGGGTGAACGGGCCGAAGCGGCAATAGGCGGAAGGGATGATCTGGCCGGGTATGATCGTCCGAAACCGGTCATTCTCGCACAACCGGTTGCCGAACGGTTCGACGATCAGCGTCGCGAGCGGCCGTAACGTGCCGCATCCGCCGACGGGATGCGTGACCCACCAGCGGCGGCCCGACTGGCGATAGACGATCGTGTTGCCGTCCTCGATTACCGGGCTGGTCGTTTGCAGCGACAGGTTGAGGCATTGCTGCGGCTCGCCCGCGATCCGTCCGGCCAGCGGATCCGACCTGGCCGCCATCAGGGGCAGGCTGAGCGCGAGGATGACGGCCAGACGCGCGATCACGGTCGGCGGTACTCCGTAAACGGCCCCAGCGCACAGCCACCCGTCGGGAAGCGCGCGGTACGATCGATCGTCCGCGAAATGTCACCCTGACAGGTTCGGCCACCGTTCGACACAGTGACGAGAATGTCGTTCCGCGCAACGCCTTCGCACCCGCCCGCTGTCCGGCTGACATATTTGAGCCGGGGACCGGCGACATAGACTAACGACTGGCCATAGCTTCTCACGCTCTTCGTCGGAAAAGTGGGCAGGCAGGTCAGCTCACCTTTCGGCACCAGACCCGCCAGTTCCTTGGCAAGCGCGTCCTGCGCGGCGGCGGCATCCTGCGCAGCACGGGCGGTCTGGGCGGGGGTCTGCGCACAGGCGGCAACCGCACCGAGCGCGGCGGCGAGCATCAGCGGTTTCATCATCGTCGTCTCCATCGCAAGGAGTAACGCACGAACTCCCAATTCAGCTTCGGCCCCCGGGGCGAGCTTCAGAACGCATCCTTCGCGCGGCGCCGCTCACCCAGTTGGCCTGCGGAGGTTGCGCGCATGAACGGATTCGTCGCTCGCTCTTCCCCGATCGTCGTCGGAACGGTGGGCTCACCGCACCCGCGCAGATCGTCGACGATCCGCATCCGCGCAGCGATCGCATCATTGTCCGGTTCGACGACCAGGGCATAACGACCGTTCGACTGGGTATATTCATGCCCGCAATAAACGACCGTCTCGTCGGGCATAGCGGCATAGCGTTGCATGTTCGCGAACATATCGGCTGGGCTGCCCTCGAACAATCGGCCGCAGCCCATCGCGAACAGTGTGTCGCCGGTGAAGACGATCCGATCGTCGGCCAGGTGGAAGGCGATGTGGCCCTGTGTGTGGCCCGGCACCGTCATCACCGTCGCTGCATGATCGCCGATCATCACGATGTCCCCTTCGGTCACGCCAACATCGATCGTGGGTATCTTGTCAG
>JAPKCG010000631.1 GCA_028823055.1 Sphingomonas bacterium | reverse complement strand
CGCGATACGCCTCGACCCCGACCGCGCCATGCCGCTTCGACAATTTGGCACCGTCTGTCCCGTGAATCAGCGGGATATGTGCATAGACTGGCTCGCCCCAGCCGCCCTCGATCGTGTTCATCGCGCGATAGATCGGTAGCTGGCGGAATGCGTTGTTCAGATGATCGTCGCCGCGGATGACGTGGGTGACGCCCATGTCGTGATCGTCGACGACGACCGCGAGCATATAGGTCGGGGTGCCGTCCGACCGGAGCAGGACCATATCATCGAGTTCGGCATTCTGAACGGTCACGCTGCCCTGAACCCGATCCTCGATCGTCACGGCACCTTCACGCGGTGCCTTGAGGCGAACGACGAACGGCAGATCCGCCGGTGCGCTTGCGGCATCGGCGTCGCGCCACGGACTTCGGATCCGTAACGGCTTGCGCGCGGCTTGTGCCGCCGCCCGCTGCGCCGCGATCTCCTCTTGCGTCATATAGCAGCGATAGGCGTGGTCATGATCGAGCATCGTTTTCGCGACCGCGGCGTGCCGGTCGGCGCGCGCGAACTGGAAAACGGCATCGTCATCCCAGTTCAGCCCCAGCCAGCGCATCCCGTCGAGAATCGCGTCGATCGCGGGCTGGGTCGAGCGCGCGCGGTCGGTGTCCTCGATCCGCAGCAGGAACTTGCCGCCATGATGGCGCGCGAACAGCCAGTTGAACAACGCGGTGCGCGCGCCGCCCAGATGAAGATAGCCCGTTGGCGACGGCGCAAAACGGGTGACGACCTTGCGGTCGCCGGTGGCGGTCGGTACGGACGCGGTGTCCATATCGGTTTCAGGTGTTGCGCCCAATCGCGGGTGCTCCCAAGCTCTGGAATTAATGGCCAAGACAGCCGCCGCACCCTTTAGCACGCGACCCAACCGCGCACAAATGTTGCGCGTGCGTGCCCTCGTATCGGCGGCCGAACGGTGGCTGGAGGCCGAGCGCGACCAGTTGCCGCTATGGATTCCCGTCATGCTGGGTTGCGGCGTAGCGACATGGCTGACGCTGGGCGATGCGCGTCACTGGATGATCGCGATCCTGGCGTCGCTGGCGATTGGCCTCGCGGCATTGGCGGGCGGCCGGAGCGGGCGATTGTTGCGGGTCGTCGCGATCGGCGCGCTGCTGTTCGCCGTCGGAGTTGCGCTCATTTGGTGGCGTGCCGATCGTGTCGCCGCACCGGTCCTGGCGCGACCCGCCGTCGTGACGGTGACGGGCAGGGTCGAGCGCGCCGAACCACTCGCCGCGCGTGGGCTCGTCCGCGTCGTGCTCGTAACCGAGACGGCGGGGGTGCCGCCACGCGTGCGGATCAATCTGGCGGACGAGGACGTGCCGGCAGGGCTGGGCCGGGGCGCGCGCATCTCGCTACGTGCCCGGCTGATGCCGCCCCCCGCGCCCAGCGTACCGGGCGCATATGATTTCGAGCGGGTCGCGTGGTTTGCAGGGTTGGGCGCGACGGGCAGGGGGTTCGCGCCCGTCACCGTCATCACGCCTGCGCGCGCCCGGTCGGACCTGCGCGTG
>JAPKCG010000630.1 GCA_028823055.1 Sphingomonas bacterium | reverse complement strand
TTCATCGGCCAGCAGAAGATGATCAGCATCAAGAAGCATTTCGGGTCGACCGAGCGTCGTTACCTGTATCTTTCGGGCTGGATGGTCGCCGCATTGCGCAGCGAATTCGGGCCGCTGCCCGATCAGTCGATGCATGAAAAGACCAGCGTGCCCGCGCTGATCGAGGAACTCTACACCTTCCTGCGTCAGGCCGATCAGCGCGAAATGGGCATGATGTTCCGCGATCTGGATGCGGCGCGCGAGGCGGGCAATAATGTCGAGGAAGCGCGCCTGGTCAAGGCGATCGACGGCTATCAGACGCATGTCGTGCCGATCATTGCTGACATCGATGCGGGCTTCGGCAATGCCGAGGCGACGTACCTGCTCGCCAAGAAGATGATCGAGGCAGGTGCCTGCGCGCTGCAGATCGAAAATCAGGTATCGGACGAAAAGCAGTGCGGCCATCAGGACGGCAAGGTGACCGTGCCGCATGAGGACTTCCTCGCGAAGGTGCGCGCATGCCGTTACGCTTTCCTCGAACTCGGGGTCGAGAACGGCATCATCGTCACCCGCACTGACTCGCTTGGCGCGGGCCTGACCAAGCAGATCGCGGTGTCGAACGAGCCGGGCGATCTGGGCGACCAGTATAACAGCTTCCTCGATTGCGAGGAGATCGATCCCGCGACCGCACGCAATGGTGACGTCATCCTCAATCGCGACGGCAAGCTGATGCGGCCGAAGCGGCTGCCGTCGAACCTGTTCCAGTTTCGCGAAGGCACGGGGGCGGACCGTTGCGTGCTCGATTGCATCGCCTCGCTCCAGAACGGTGCGGACCTGCTGTGGATCGAAACCGAAAAGCCGCATATCGAACAGATCGCCTCGATGGTCGATCGGATCCGCGAGGCGGTGCCCAATGCGAAGCTGGTCTATAATAATTCGCCGAGCTTCAACTGGACGCTCAATTTCCGCCAGCAGGTGTTCGATGCGTGGCAAGCGGACGGCAAGGACGTGTCGGCCTATGACCGGGCGCGGTTGATGAGCGTCGATTATGACGGCACCGACCTTGGCAACGAAGCGGATGAGCGGATCCGAACGTTCCAGAAGGACGCGGCGGCGCGCGCCGGTATCTTCCATCACCTGATCACGCTGCCGACCTATCACACCGCGGCGCTCAGCACCGACAATCTCGCCAAGGAATATTTCGGCGAGGCGGGGATGCTCGGTTACGTCAAGGGCGTCCAGCGCAAGGAAATCCGCGAGGGCATCGCCTGTGTGAAGCATCAGAATATGTCGGGCAGCGACATCGGCGACGATCACAAGGAATATTTCGCTGGCGAAGCCGCGCTAAAGGCTGGCGGCAAGCACAATACGATGAACCAGTTCGCCGCCTGATCCGCGGCGTCCCATCCCCCCGTACTCCCTTTCCGGGGGGGATGAGAGCGGCCCGGAGCGTCATCGCTCCGGGCCGCTTGCGATTCACGCGGTCGCCGGTCAGGCGCGCATGCGGCTGATCATCGTCTTCAGGGTGGGGCGCTGGCCGGCCGCGAGCAGGCTGGCGCGGAAG
>JAPKCG010000150.1 GCA_028823055.1 Sphingomonas bacterium | reverse complement strand
GACGGCTTGTTCGGCGATCCAGAACTGGAAGGTGGCGGCATTCACATGACGCGCCGCGGCGGTTTCCTGAAAATGCATACCGACTTCAACTGGCACAAGGGACTGCAGGCGGACCGTCGAGTGAACATCCTGCTGTATCTGAACAAGGATTGGCGGACCGAATATAACGGGCAGCTGGTTCTGTCCGACCTGGATCAGGTCGAAACCAGTGTCGTCGAGCCTGTTTTCAATCGGCTTGTCATTTTCAACACGAACGACAAGACGCTGCACGGTCATCCCGATCCCTTGATGTTTCCGGACGAAACGCCGCGCACCAGTATCGCGCTATATTATTATTCGCGCGGTGAGGCGGTGGAGCAGAATCTGCGGGGTAGAGCGGTCACCACACGGTATCTCCCGCGCGACAAAGGTGACATCAAGCTGAAGGGCGGTTCGATCCGAACCGGGCTTGGTTATATGATACGTCGCTTCTTGCGCGTGTGACGATGAACGATACGCCAGGCAATCCTGCGATCACTTCGACGAGTTCGGGCTCCGCACCGGACCATGTGACGGGTCGTCCGATGGCTAAGCCGATGGTCGATATCGTCATCGTGAACTGGAATTCTGGCGATTATCTTCGCCAATGTCTTCAGTCGATCGCCGATCATGGCAATGGTTATGTGAAGTCGGTCATTGTCGTCGATAACGGGTCGTCCGATCAGTCCGAACAGGTCGAGGTCCCCGGAATTTCTCTGAAACTCATCAAAGCTGGAGCAAATCTGGGCTTTGGTCGGGCATGCAACAAAGGCGCGAAGATTGCCGATGCGCCCTATATTTTGTTTTTCAATCCTGATGCCGCTTTGATGCCGGAAAGTCTTGCGCCCGCGATCCGGTTTATGGAGGGGGAGGGTGGCCAATCCGTTGGCGCTCTTGGTATCAAGCTGATTGATGAAGATGGTCGGGTTCAGCATCATACCACCGACAGGCTGAAATGGTGGACCGTATTTGCTCACAGCCAACGTGCTACGGTGTTCGATCATCTGACCAGTCGGCCGGTCGACCATGTGATCGGCGCGTTCTATCTGGTCAGAACGAAGGTGTTTACCCAACTGAACGGATTCGACGAACGGTTTTTCGTCTATCTGGAAGATGTGGACTTGTCCGCGCGGATTCAGGATACGAATTGGGAAGTCTATTATCTGGCCGAGGCGCAGGCGTTTCATAAAGGTGGGGGCACGTCCGAACAGGTGAAGGCGCGGCGCCTCTATTATTCGATCGAGAGCCGCATCCGGTTTAGTTTCAAGCACTTCTCTCCGGTGGCGGCGGTCGCGGTGACGTCGTTCACGTTGATCGTCGAACCCTTTCTCCGCATCGCGCGCGTGATTGTAAAAAGCAGGTTCGCAGAGAGTCTGGAGGTCGCGCACGCTTATGCGCTGGTTTACCGAAGTCTTTTAAAGGGCGACATCTTACGTAAAGCCGGGGCGCGTTAAACGGTACGGACTGGATCGGCGAAGACACGCGCGCCGCGACCGGTGGACAGGGTGATGATCGATCTGTCGCATGCGCCTCGACTTTGTGTTTTTTTGGTATAGGGGCAGCGTACGACCAGGCGTTTTCATTCAGCGATGGAACTGGATGGAATGCCGGTACGGGGCCTTGCCTACAAACTGGTCGTATGCGATAGGCGAGCCGACCACGGGTCTCTGGCGAATGCAACGAAAGGGAATAGAAATGAGTTTTTTCAAGAAGGCGGCAATTGCCGCGGTAGCGATGTCGCTGACCGCCGCTCCCGCAATGGCGGCAAGCAACAGCGCGAGCCAGCTTTCGCTCGCTTCGAGCGCACGTGCAGGCAAGGTTGTCGCTGAAAAGGACAAGCTGACCGGCGCAGGCGTCATCGTCGCGATTGCAGCTGCAGCGGCGGTTATCGCCGGGATCGTCATCGTTGCCGATTCGGACGATACCCCCGACAGCCCGTAAGCGTTACACGCTTAACGGAAGTTAATACGGGCGCTCCTCTCAAAAAGAGGGGCGCCTTTTTTTTGTGGTGCGAGCGGGTGTGATACGACACAATCCAGACACGGTTGACCACGCCGGGCGGTGCGATGACGTCGTCCGCCTTGTTAGTGATACGGGAATTTTGCGTTGACGAATTGGTCTGGTCGCGTCGTGCCTGACGAAAGCGATGGGCAATCGCCTTATCGACGCTGGGGCGAGCATGTGCCGTTCTGGATGTATTCGACGTTTCTGCTGGTCGTCGCATTGACGGGCGGGGCATCGCGATCGGACTCCTTTGCGCAAACCGCCGTCAGGGTGGGCGCGATCGCCTTTCTGGCGGCGATCGCGATGATGCGGCGACCGGTTGAATGGCGGTCACTGCGCTGGCCGATCGCGTATCTGGCCGTGCTGGCGGCGGTGATGGTCGTCATGCTGGTGCCGCTCCCGCCGTCGATCTGGACAGACTTGCCCGGTCGCGCCTTGATCGCAAAGGCGGCACCGCTTGCGGGGATGCCCCAGCCGTGGCGGCCACTGGCGATCTCGCCGCCGCTGGCATTGAACGCGCTGATGGCGCTCATTCCCGCGCTGGCGGCGATGCTCGGCATGTTGTTTCTGACGCCGGTGGAGCGGGGCAGGCTATTGACCCCGATCGTCGTCCTGATCCTGGTGAGTGCGGTGCTGGGCTTGGCGCAGGTGTCCGCCGGGCAGGGAAGCGGGCTGCGCTGGTATGCCATCACCAATCGCGCCGCGGGCGTGGGCTTTTTCGCAAATCGTAATCATCAGGCATTGTTTCTGGCATTGGGCCTGCCGGCGCTGGCAATCTGGGCGACGACGTCGGCCGTCCGGTTTCCGTCGGTCCAGACGCGGACATGGCTCGCGGGCGGAATTGCGATCTTTCTCTGCCTGACAATTCCGACGACGGGGTCGCGTGCGGGGCTGTTGTTGGGTGCTGTCGGTTTGGTTGCCGCCGCCGCATTGAGCGCGGGCCGCATTCGTGCTGCGCTTCGCAAGCTCTCACCGCGCTGGCGGGCGATCAGTGTCGGCGCAGGTGCCGCCGTGGTCGTGCTGATCTTCGTCGTCGCGTTGACATTTCGCAGTGCTACGTCGGTTCAGCGCCTGTTCTCGCTCGACGTCGGCTCCGACACACGAACTCTCGCGCTTCCGACGCTCAAGCAATTGATCGTGACCTATTTCCCCGCAGGCACCGGGTTTGGCGGATTTGAGCCCGCTTTTCGAGCGGCGGAGCCATTCGGCTTATTGCGGACGACCTATTTGAATGAAGCTCATAACGACGTCGTTCAACTGGTGATCGAGGGGGGGCTGGCCGGCGCGCTGCTTCTTGTGGCGTTCGTATCGTGGTGGCTATATCGCAGCGTCGTCATCTGGCGAATGTCGACGGCGGTCACGCATGCGCGCCTGGCCCGAGCGGCGTCGGTGATGGTGCTGATGACAATGCTGGCAAGCGTGGCCGACTACCCGCTGCGCACACCGTTGATCATGGTTACGATGGTGGTCGCCTGCGTCTGGATGCAATTGCCGCGAGACAAGGCGACCGCGTGAGGACCTGCTTTACGCAGCATGGTTACCTCCCTATAGCGCAGAGAGGTTTAGCGGCGTGGAATCAATGACACCGATGCGTTTTTTAGTAGCTGCGCTGACTGGCGCGCTGGTCCTATCTGGTTGCGCCAGTGACAGGATTCAGCCGTCGCCCGGCCTTCAGGTCGTGGAATCCGGGCAATTGCCTGCGCCGACGCGGCCCGATCTTATTGCGCCGGACCGGGAGAGCCTGATTGGCCCGCTCGATACGCTCGGGATCGATGTTTACGGCGTTCAGGATCTCAGTCTCGAAACCCAGGTCGACGCCAGCGGCAGGATTTCGATGCCGCTCGTCGGTGTCGTCGATGTTCGGGGCAAGACCTCATACGAGGTGCAGCAATATATTCAGAATGCGCTCCGCCGATACATCAAAGATCCTATCGCCACGGTTAATGTTCGTAATTCCGTCAGCCAGGTGGTCACGGTCGATGGCTCGGTAATCGAGCCGGGTTTGTATCCGGTAACGAACCAGATGACCCTGATGCGCGCGATCGCGTCGGCGCGGGGCCTTTCCGAATATGGCAAGCTTGATGACGTCGTCGTCTTGCGGACCGTGAATAATCAGCGGATGGCGGGCCTTTACAACCTCGGTGCAATTCGCCGCGGCGTGTATCCCGATCCGGCAATCTACGCGAATGACGTGGTGGTCGTCGGCGACTCGCCGTCGCGGCGTTTGTTCAAAAATCTCATTTCGCTAGCACCTATTTTGAGCGCGCCGCTCATCGTGCTGTTGCAAAATAATTAAAGTATTGATGTGATGAATAAAGCAAGCATGGGCCGCCCTTTCGCTTCGGGAAATGTGGCTCCGCTACAAATCGATCAGGAGGCCGAGCAGACGGCGTTCTTGCGTCAATACGGGATGTTGTTCTGGCGGTGGCGAAAGGTCGTGCTCGGTGCCTTGGCGGCATGCGTTCTGATCGGCCTTGTCATCACCTTGCTCATGACCCCGCAATATACGGCGACCAGCACGATCGAAATTTCGCGCGATTCGAACAAGATCGTCAGCATGCAGGGCGTCGAGCAGGATGCCACCGACGCCGATCAGGAGTTTTATCAGACGCAATATGGTCTGTTGCGCGCTCGATCGCTGGCCGAACGGATCGCGTCCGACCTGAAGCTGGCGGACGACCCGGCGTTTTTTGCCTTGTTCGATGCCGACAAGGACGGGAAGTTGTTTTCGACCGCCGGAGGCCGTGCGGCTCCCATCGCTAGCCGCGAGGAACGATTGCGCGCAGCGGGATCGTTGTTGCTTGAGAACCTGCGTGTCTCCCCGGCCAGGATGTCGCGGCTGGTCGATATCAGCTTCACCAGTCCCGACGCCGCGCTTTCGCAGAAAGTCGCCAATTCCTGGGCGAAGTCGTACATTCAGTCGAATTTGGAACGTCGTTTCGAAGCCAGTTCCTACGCACGAAACTTTCTGGAAAGCCGACTGCAGCAGTTACGTGTAAAATTGAACGAATCCGAACGGGATTTGATGACCTATGCGCGTGAACAGCGGATCATCACGCTCCCGGGCGCGGGTAAGGACGGGTCTGAGCAATCGACGATTGCCTATGACCTGGTCGCGCTTAACGGCGCGCTGGCATCCGCAACATCGGACCGCGTTACCGCGCAGGCGCGCTACGATGCCAACCGCGCCCGCCCCGGGGAGACGTCGGAAGCTTTGGACAACAATGCTTTGAACGTCATGCGCGCCAAAAGATCGGAACTGGCGGGCGAATATTCGAGACTTCTAACGCAGTTCGAGCCCGAATATCCCGCCGCGATGGCGCTGCAGCGGCAAATCGCGCAGGTCGACCGCAGCATCAATCGTGAAGAGTCGCGCGTCGGCGGGGCGATCCAGGCCGCATACCGGACCGCACTGGAACGCGAACAGGCGCTGCAGGAGAAGGTTTCCGGTCTCGAATCCAGCTTTCTCGATCAACGTCGCCGCAGCATCCAATATCGCGTGCTCGAGCGCGAAGTGGACACAAATCGACAGCTGTATAACGCGCTGCTTCAGCGTTATAAGGAAATCGGCATCGCCGGCGGGGTCGGCACGAACAATATCGCGATCGTCGATCTTTCCGATCTACCGCTGCGGCCTTCCAGCCCACGTTTGTTGCTGAACCTTATTCTTGCGATCGCGGCCGGTCTTGCGCTCGGTGGCGTGCTGGCCTTCCTCCTCGATCAGAGCGACGAGACGATTTCGGATCCGTCGGAGGCGGAGCGTCTCATCGGTCTGCCATTGTTGGGAAGCGTGCCGAAGCTGGGTGTCGGTACGACGCCGAGCGAGGCGTTGCTCGATCGGAAATCCGCGTTGGTCGACGCCTATCTGGCGGTCCAGACCAGTCTGCAATTCTCGACCGAACGAGGCATGCCGGGATCGATCGCGGTCACGAGCACGCGGCCTGCCGAAGGCAAGTCGACGACCGCCCTTGCACTGGCGACGCTGCTGGCACGCGCCCAGCGAAAGACCGTGCTGATCGATGGCGATATGCGGTCACCGTCGATCCATCATCTGATCGGGACCAATCACGATCGGGGCCTCAGCAATTATCTTGCGGGTAATTCGACGGCGGAAGAGCTGTTGATTCCGGTGGAAATGTTCGGCTTTACCGCCATCACGGCAGGACCCATTCCGCCAAATGCGGCTGAGTTGCTGACCGGGAATCGGTTGTCGGCGTTGATCGAGGAACTGCTCAAGACGTTCGATCACGTCGTTATCGATGCCCCGCCGGTCATGGGTCTGGCGGATGTGCCATTGATCGCGGGCCGCGTCGAAGGCGTCGTTTATGCGGTTGAGTCGCACGGCATCCGTGCGAGCTTGGTTCGTACCGCGTTGGCGCGGTTGTCGTCATCGAGCTCGCGCATTCTGGGTGTGGTCGTCACCAAGTTCGAGCCGAAGCGCGCGAACAAGGGATATGGCTATACCTATGGCTATGATTACGGCCAGGAAAAGAAGAAGCGTTCGACGCTCGGGATTTAGACGAAATGGTGGGTTCGCAGCCTTACGAAAGTCCGTCGCTCCTTGCCCGCCTGATGATCGGCACAGTGGCCGCGATACTTGTTGTCGGGGTCGGGCGTAGCAGCTTCGTCACGGCGTTGTCGGCACGCGATCCCGCTGCGGCCTTACGCCTTGATTCAGATGCGTCGACCGCTCTGGCGGCATCGGCGTATGACGAGATTAGTCCGTCGCCGAGCGCTGCCGGAGCGGATCGTGCGATCGCTCAAACGCGCCGAGCGCTTGCGATAAACCCGATGAGCGCCACGGCTGCCACCAATCTGGGATTGGCCCTTGAAATCAAGGGTGACCGCGCCGCCGCCGCGAAGCTCATCGACTATTCCGAGGCGCTCTCTCGCCGTAATCTGATCACCCAGCTGTGGCTTATCGAATATTGGGTTTCTCAAGGCGATGTCCCGCGGACCCTGAAACATTATGACATCGCCATGCGCACGTCCTCCGCGGCGCTCGGTTTGCTGTTCCCGGTTCTGGTATCGGCGACCAATGACCCGGCAATCATTCGCCCACTCGCGCGCATACTTGCCGGGGGGCCTGATTGGGGGACGCAGTTTGTCCAGCAGCTCGTGCAAAGTGGCGACAATTTGCCGAACATCGCCACCTTATTGGTCGATCTGGCGCGCTTGGGGAGGCCTGCCACCGGTAGGGCATTGGCGACGATGATCGACCGGCTGGTCGCCGACGGCTCCTACGATGTCGCGGCGCAGCTTTACGGTGTGTACCGACCGAAGAGCTCCCTGTCGG
>JAPKCG010000629.1 GCA_028823055.1 Sphingomonas bacterium | reverse complement strand
TGGCGATGGTCGACGCGGAACAGGACGTCGCGGCCCGACCGCCATATCGGGATAAGCCCGCGGTTGAGTGCGGGATCGTAGGTGGGCGGGTTCAGCAGCCACACATAATCGAACGCATCGCGCGGGAACCAGCGCATCGCCTTGTCGATCGGTCGCCACCATTCACCACGGCAATAGCGCGCGGTGACGATCTGAGAGGGATCGTGCGCAAAGCCGCCTGCGGGCCAGTAACGCACGGTAAGCAACTGTCCGCCCGCCATCGACCATTGGTCGTTGGTATAGGCCAGCCGCCGTTCGAGCGCGATTGCAGGGATGTGTTCGAGCCGCGAATAGCTCCAGTCGTCGACGCACCGCCGCCCGATAAAGGTCACAAGCTTCGCGCCGACGGGGACGTGATCGAGCGCGGCGAGTGCGCGGTCGTAACGGTCGGAATAGAAATAATAGCTTACCGTCGTCGCGGCGATGCGGACACCGTAAAAGGCGAGGCCGAGCATCGCGATCGTCGAAGCCCCACGCATCGACGCGCCGGTTTTCGACCGCAACGCGATCAGCGCGATCCCGAAGACGAAGGGGGCAAGCCGCATGTCGGCATAGGCCGATCCGAACACGATCCGGGGAAGAACCAGATAGACCGCAAGCAGAAACAGTGCGGATAATGCGAGGTTGCGCGAATATTCGACGCGGGTGTCGCGCACGCCCTTGAACAAGACGACGAACATCACCGTGACAGAGGCGATGTCGAGCGCCATCCAGCGGTCGCGCAGCACCATCGTCACCCAGTTCATCTTCCACCGCCAGCGGAACCAGTCGGCGGTTTGTCCGGTGACATGATCCCCCGTCCGCCACGCGATCATCATGATGAACGGGAGCGCGAGCGGAAGGCAGCCCAACCCGGCGCGGACCCAGCTTTCGAGCCAATGGCCGCTCGCGCGATCCTTGCGCAGGTCGTGCTGGCGAATCATCTCCGCCGAGAAGGCGAGAACGCCGAGCACTCCCCAGCCGAAGGTGTGGCAAACCCACAGCGCGCACGACAATGGCACGAACAGGATCGCCCTGAGCCCCAACCGCCCCAGCCGCGCGAGCCGCAGCCAGAGCGCGAACAGGTTGAGCGCGATACCCATCGACAGCGCGAAATTCACGAAGCCGAACTGGAAGGGGTAGCTGTAGGCGAGCGGCAGCGCGAACAACGCGGTCGCGGGAATGCGGCCATGCACCTCACGCGAAATCCACAACAGCCCCGAGACGGTCAGCGCGGGGATGAGCATGACGATCAGCTTGACCGCGAGTTCGAGGCCGAAAATCGGCGCAAGCGGAATGATGAGCAAGTCGACGCCGAGATTACCGATCAGCGACCAGTCGAAATCATACCAGTCGGCAAGCCAGTAATGCGCGCCGCCATCGAGCTGGACGCGATAGCGCCCCATATGACCGGGCAGGTCGACGAGCGGCGGGATCGTCGGCCACAAGAGCGGGACGATCGACGCGATGACCATCGCCACCACGAACGTGCGCGTCTGCCACCAGTGCAATCGCTGCTGCCCCTGCA